>DYEF01000045.1 GCA_020725805.1 Bdellovibrio sp. | reverse complement strand
GCATTTTGTTTACATAGTCCTTGCAAACATAAGGAAACAAGAGGCTTAGAGAGTCAGATTACTTTTAGATAGTAGTAAAATCAATAATCCCTGCAAATTTAATCTCTAAAAATACCAAAATTTTGGGGTATATTCAGAATTATGAGTATATATAAGGACACTAAAGAAATAAAAAAGGCAGGTAGAAAAACCTGCCTTTTTTTCTGTGTAATGTAATACCTTACTTAAAATTCACCTTTACCAGATGGACCGAGCAGCTGATACACGGGTCATAGGAACGGACCAGCATCTCGAGCATAAGCTGAACCTCGTCCTGAGGCTTGTCCATAATCTCCGGAACCAGTTTCTTCATATCATACTCGATGTTTGCGCAGTTCTGGTTTGTCGGAATTATGCAGTTTGCCTGAACGATATGACCAGTCTTGTCATATGTGTAATCGTGAATCAGAATTCCTCTCGGAACCTCGACGGCGCCTACTCCGCGACACTCTTTGAGCGGCATCGGGTCAACCTTCTCGTCCTTAATTCCTTTCGAGAGAAGTTTGTCAATCTGGATAAGTGCATCTTCCACCGCATGCACTGCCTCTACAACCTGAGCAATATTGTTCATAAAGGGGTTGTAGTTGATAGGTTTGAGCCCGAGCTTTTCTGCTGCTGCCTTTGCCTTCGGATGGAGTAGTTTTGCATTGAGATTGAATCTTGCAAGCGCTCCGACTGCAAGGGACTCTCTCTTGTTCTTTGTCCATTTTGCAGAGGAGTGAGGAACCACATATTCGTTTGTCCAGCTTTTGTAATTATGGACATCCGTCCTGCCGGCATCTGTCGAACCCAGTTCACCGTCATAGAATGCATATTCATCATCCCTGACAAGACCAAGGAATTCGGTCTCTCTGACAAAATTCGGAATCTTAGGTGCAAGGGATGCAAAGACATCAACGGTCTTGTCCATCAGAGGAAGTGCCTCTGTCTCGAGTGTCTTCTTTAATTCCCTGAGTTCCTTTTCTGTCGGGAGTTTGGTGAATCCGCCGACAACCTCTCTTATCGGATGAATCGTTCTGCCTCCGATAAGGTCACAGAGGTCATTGGCAATCCTTTTGAGTCTTAATGCCATCTTTGCCGCTTCGAGATGTGTCGGTATTATTGCAAAAACCGACTTTGCTCCCAGAAAATCCGGTGCGGCAAGGAAATATGTGTGCAGTATATGAGACTGCAATGTCTCTCCGTCCAGAAGGAGCTTTCTCAGAGTCAGGGTCTGTTCGGTAGGTTTGTAACCGAATGCATCTTCAGTGGCCCTGATGGACGCAGTGGTGTGACCGATTGAACAGATTCCGCAGATTCTCGAAACGATTTCAGAGACATCCTTATAATGAACACCTCTTATGAAACCCTCGAAAAATCTCGGGGCCTCGATGACTTCCCATATACACTTTTCGACTTTTCCGTCCTTTACGTCCACAACAATATTACCGTGACCTTCGACACGGGTAACATAATGGACATTGATATTCATATTCGTACTCATTTTTTCACCTCCTCAAAATAGCCTGCAAAAATTCTGAACTTCTGCACGGCATCCTCTACTGTAAGCCCTGCCTTGGTAAGAACTTCTTTCTCGGAGTTTTTGTTTGGTTCATCCACAAGGCCTCTGCAGCCTTCGCATCCGCTCCCGTTGGAAGGACACCAGGCACCGCAGCCGGCTCTTGTTACAGCACCCAGACATACCTCACCCTTGTCATACATACAGACATTGCCCGCAAGTTTGCACTCTACACAGACAGGGTGATTCGGAATTTCAGGTTTTCTCCCGATGAGAAGTGATTTTACGACACTTAAAAATTCCTTCGGGTTTATGGGGCAGCCCGGAATCTCGAAATCCACAGGGATTACCGCCTTTACAGGTCTGGTGGCAAAGGTATCAAAGTACTTTGCACTCTCTCCGTAGACGTAGTTCCGGATTTCACCGAGTTCATAGAAATTCTTCCTGAAATTTACGCCGCCTGTACAGGCACAGGCACCGATCGGGACGACCAGTTTTGCATTTTCACGGATCTTCTTCAGTCTCGGGATATCTGCCTCTCTCGTGACCGAACCTTCGATGAATGCTATATCATAATCATCAGATGCCTCGGTCATAGCCTCTCTGAAGTTGACTATATCGATGTGTGATACAAGGTCCAGAAGCTCATTCTCGAGATTTATCACCGCCAACTGGCATCCCTCACAACTTGCAAAATCAAAGAATGCGACTCTTGGTTTCATATTGCCTCCTGCAGTTTTCTGACTGTTGGTAAATCAAAGACAGGACCGGACTGACAGACATAAACGCTGTTAATCTGACAGTGACCGCACTTACCTACACCGCATTTCATCCTTCTTTCCAGTGACATATAGATATTCTCTTCCTTGAAATTCCTGTTTTTGAGCTCTAAGACCACGAATTTGTACATAATCGGCGGTCCGCATATTACAGCAATTGTCTTGTTGACGTCGAAGTTGACCTTTGGAATAAGGGTGGTTATAACACCGACATTCCCCTTCCAGTTTGAATCAGTGCACTTGTCAACAGTGAGATATGTCTCTACATCAGCCCTGTTCTTCCATCCCTCGACCTCTTTCTGATAGAGCCATTCCTGATTGTTCTTGCAGCCGTAAAGTATGTAGACTTTTCCGAAATCTCCCCTTTTTGTCTTGTCGAGTGTATAGTTGATAAGTGACCTCAGAGGAGCAACACCGAGTCCACCGCATATAAAGAGCATATCGTGTCCCTTGAACTTCTCAAACGGGAAACCATTGCCGAACGGCCCTCTGATACCGACATAATCACCCACATTCAGATTATTGTGCAGATAACTTGTAACTCTTCCGACAGACCTCACACAGAGTTCGAAATAGCCCTGCTGGGTCGGACTTGAACTTATTGAAATCGGAGCCTCGCCGATACCGTAAATCGACAATTCCACAAACTGGCCCGGTCTGTGATTGAGATTCGAACCATCATCGAATCTGAACTCGAAGAACATCTCCTTGTCCGTAAAACGTTCCTTCTTGGTCATCTTTGCCAGTTTTGGAAGATAAAGGCTCTTTTCCTGAATATTTGCTACCATATCTTCCTCCTTACTTTGATAATTCGTTTACTATCTCTACCGGGTCAATCTTTACCGTGCAGGCTCTTACGCATCTGCCGCATCCCACACAGGTAGGTGAATTGAATCTGTCATAGAGATAGTTCATTTTTCTGTTGATTCTGTGCCTGATTCTCTGGCTTCTGTGTTCCCTGAAATTCTCACCACCGGCAACCTTTGCAAAATCAACGAGCATACATCCGTCCCACAGTCTCTTTCTCTCGCCGTCATTGAGATTCAGACTCACATCGTCCTGAACATCAAAGCAGAAACAGGTCGGGCATACAAGATTGCAGGAACCACAGGCAAGGCATCTCTCTTCAAGTTCCTTCCAGTGTTTGTGGTCCCACGTCTTCTCCATAAGCTCTTTTACCGTGGAGGCATTTACCTTATTGAATTTACGGACGATCTTCTTCTCTTTCTCTGCTCTGAACTGCTCTGCCTTTTTTGCATCCGATTCCTGAGCAGGTTTTGCCTGAATGCTCTTCAGAATCTCCTCACCCTTCTTGCTTCCGGCCTCTGCAAAATAGGAGTCGCCTGCGGGTGTAAGCATTATATCAAATCCGTCCTTTGCAAATGTAGAGCCTACACTCGAACAGAAACAATAGTCATACGGCTGGCACTCGAGACCGATAATAAGTGACTTCTCCCTCTTTGCCAGATAATGTCTGTCGTAATTGTTGTTTTCAGAGAATGCCTGGTCCAGATGTCTGATTGCCTTGATGTCACATGGGTGCAATCCGAAAAGAGCAACCGGTGTATTGTCGAATACCGGTTCTGCCTTATTCTCTGACCTTTTGAATTTCAGAAGCGTTTCAACAGGCGGAGAGAGATGTTTCTTCGGAGGCAGAATAGTCGTATCATAGTCCATTCTGATATCTTCGAACTTCTCAATCTCACAGAAATCAAAACGGGTCTCCTTCTTTACAGGAGCCACAACCCTGTATGACTTCATCAATTCTGAAACAAGCCCCTTTATATTTTCTTTTGTCAATAAAAATCCCTGCATATATCCTCCTTTACTTCTTTAGTAACTTTTCAACTTTTGTCAGCAGGTCCTTGGGCTGAATCGGCTTTTCACAGAATTCATCCGCCGCAATAAAATCACCATCCTTGTCTTTGGAAAATTTGTAACCGGTGTGCTGGGAGACCGATGTCAGCATGAGAATTGGAATATCCTTCAGCTTAGGATTATTCTTGAGTTTGTAACTGACCTGAAAACCCTCCGTTACCGAGTCCATCATAACATCGAGAATTATGAGGTCCGGACGCTGGGTCTCCACCTTTGTCAGTCCTTCGGTCCCGTTACTGGCTGAAAGGACTGTATAGCCGTTCTGCTCGAGAACTGTCCTGATGATCTCGACCAGATCGGCATCATCGTCAATGATCAGAATTGTCTTTTTGTCATTCATAGTTCATCTCTCCTCTTAAAAATGGTTAATATCCCTGAAAAAAACGAACATTTTACTCATCCCAATCAGTATTCCTGAGGAAGGACCTTAAGCTGGGAATAACTGAAAACAGGCCCGTCCTTACAGACATAAATATTCCCGATATTACATCTTCCGCACTTCCCCAGACCGCATTTCATACGGTTTTCGAGAGTTGTAATAATATTTTCCTCCTTAAATCCCAGCTTCATCATAACAGGGAGTGTAAACTTTATCATAATCGGAGGACCGCAGATAATCGAAACCGCATTGTCGCTCTTCGGAGCAGCCTTTTCGACTATAGTCGGGACAAAACCAATCTCCCCTTTCCAGTCAGGCGTCTCACCACCCGGGTCAACGGTAACCACTGTCCTTACATCACTCATCCCCTGCCACTCCCTGAGTTCCCTTTTGTAAACCAAATCCCCGACCGACCTTGCACCGTAAATAATCGTGATATCCTTGAATTCCTTCCTCCTGTCCAGAACATTGAGTATAACAGACCTTACAGGTGCAAGCCCGATTCCTCCGGCAATAAAAACGATATTCTTCCCTTTCATCTCCTCTACGGGGAACCAGTTGCCGTAAGGTCCCCTGAAACCAATTGTATCACCGACATTGAGCCTTCTGAGTGCATTCGTAACCTTTCCGACCTGCTTGAATGAACATTCGATAAAATCCATTCTCGTAGGAGGAGATGCAATACAGAACGTACACTCACCTTCGCCAAAGACTGAATATTCGGCGAATTGTCCTGCCTTAAACGAGAATCTCTTCTTATCTTCCTCCGACCTGAACTGCAGCCTTAAAGTCCTTGTATCAACCGTCTCGTCAATAATCTCTTTGATTTCCATCAGATAAGGTTTGTAAATATTTTCCATATTATACCTCTATGTGAGATTGCCGATTTTGGTAACAATTGAGCCTATATCTATCGTGACCGGACATCCCCTCGAACACCTGCCGCATCCGGTACACAGAATCTCCTTGAAGCGGTCAATATAATATTTGAACTTGTGGTTTACTCTCTGTCTGTATCTCTTTGCCTGATTATCTCTCGGGTTGTGACCTGAGGCGTGCAATGTAAACAGTGAGAACTGACAGGCATCCCAGTTTTTCATCCTCCTGCCCTCGCTGTATGAATAATCTTCATCTACTATATCAAAGCAGTGACAGGTCGGACAGACAAATGCACACTGACCACATCCGAGACAGGTATCGCCCACCGGATTGAAAAAGTCGGTTTCGAAATTTTTGTCGAGCCAGTCCTTTACCTTCTTCGAATCGAATTTCCTTGCAGGTCCTTTTATGGACTCGAGGGCCGGTTTGCTCTTTGAGGAATCACCCTTCGCAAACAGCTGGGAATATTTCTTTACAAACTGAATGCCCTTATCCGTGACAGCGCGTGCCGCAAACTGAGCATCCGAAAGTCTTACGAGAAAGATATCAGAACCTGTCTCTGATACAGGACTCAGTCCGACCGAAGTGCAGAAGCAGTAATCATCCGAATAGGTACAGGCGAGCCCGATTACAAGTGTATTCTCGAGTCTTTTATTGAAGAAGTTATCTTTATAATCCCAGTTGAATACCTTGTTCATAATCCCGAAGGCCGCTGCGTCGCAGGGCTTGAGACCAAAAAGGACCTGATTGGCCGATGGCTCTGCATCCTTCAGCTCTACTGTGCTCTTATCCCGTTTATAGAAGAGAACCGGGTCACACTTCGGGAATGCAGCCTGTTTGGCAGAGATATCGGAAGGACGGGCCTCAGGTGCAAGTTTCAGTTCATCTGCCTTTTTGAGTCTGACAAATCTGCTGTTGTCCGGAGACGGGAGAAAGAGATCCGTCCCTTCCTTAATCAAATTATCTGCAAGCTTCTTTAAGTCTTCAAGGGAAATAATATATTCTTCCATCGTTTACTCCGTTTATTTAATGAATTCCTCTTTGTCCTTTAGGTCATAGGTGCCTATCAGAGTGGGCGCATCTGCACTCATACCGGACTCATAACCGAATTCGGATTTTGCCACCATAACCATCTTTCTGTTCAGAAGGGAGAGCGGTATTCCGGCCGGACAGACTCTCTCACACTCATTGCAACCTATACATCTGCCGGACAGGTGAAACGCCCTCACTATATTCCATGCAAAATTCCCCCTCTTTGTGGGACTCGACTCAACCCATCTCGGCATAGATTTATCGGCAATACATCTTTCGCAGTAACAGAGCGGGCAGGCCTGACGGCAGGCATAACACTTTATACACTTTTCAAACTGCTCTTCCCAGAAGGCAAATCTCTCTTCGGCGCTCATAGAGTCGAGTTTTTCGATAAGTTCGGCCTTCTCATCCTTTCCGGTCAACCCTTCATCACTCATATCAACCGTCTCGTCTGCAAGGTGAGGAGTCCTGACATTGCAGTTAAGACATTTCTCGGCGATCTTCTTTGAATCCTCGCCCTCGAAACTCCGCTTTACACCGTTGCATTTTACCCCGATTATATAGACATTCTCTCTCTTAATCTGACTCTCTGCAATCAGCTGGACAATGGACTTTATATCACAACCCTTGGCAACAATTGCAACCTTTTTCCCCTTATTCTCTTTGCGTGTCAGGTAAGTCGCGAGATTGTTCAGGCAGGATGAATTGAGCACAAGATTCTGCACCTCATCAGCGCTCCTGACGATAACCGGCCTTGTCCTTCCCTCTGAAGTAGCCTTTGTATATCCGATAAGAATATCGGCCTTTTTATTCTCGAAAACACCTCTTGCTATAGAAATTATGTCAGCCATTTATTGTAAACTCCTTATTAAGTTTCTGGTAATTCGTGAACGGACCTTTGCTGCGGACCGTATCTGTAACCTCATTGATAACATCTACCCACTTTTTCCCCTCGGAGGCAGAGACCCACGAGAAGAAGACTCTGGATTCGTCTATCCCTACGAATTTCAGAAGCTGCCTGAAGAGAATCCATCTTCTCCGTGCGTGATAATTGCCGGCGGTATAATGGCAATCCCCGGGATGGCAGCCGGACACGAGAACACCGTCTGCACCGGACTCGAAGGCCTTGATAATAAACATCGGGTCTATTCTCCCGGTACAGGGGAGTCTGATCATCCTCACATTCGACTGATATTTCATCCTTGAAGTACCGGCAAGGTCTGCACCGGTATAAGTACACCAGTTACAGACAAATGCCACAATCTTCGGTTCAAAACTTGAATCTGACATAGTATTATACCTCTCTTTAGAGTGCCTTTATCTGATAGAAAATCTGCTCGTCATTGAATCCGATAAGTTCGATGGACTTCGAGGGGCAGGTTGCATTGCACGTACCGCACCCCTGACAGAGACCGGTATTGACCGACGCAACCACCTTTACAAGATTCCCCTTCTTATCCTTTATCTCTTTCAGTTCAATTGCATTGTAGGCACAGACTTTTTTGCAGTAGAAACAGCCCACACAGGTATTCTCGTTGACCTTTGCAACAATCGGTTCGCGCTCCAGCATCTCATTCCCAAAGAGAACGAGAGCCTTACTCGCCGCAGCAGATGCCATTGCCACCGATTCAGGAATATCCCTCGGCGACTGACAGGCACCGGCGAGAAAGATTCCGCCGCTCGAGGATTCGACAGGTCTCAGCTTCGGATGGACCTCTGCATAGAATCCATACTTGTCATACGGAATTCCCAGTGTCTGTGCGAGTTTTGCCGCCTCAGGCTGGGCAACGATTGCAGTTGCAAGTACCACCATATCGGCCTCGATTTCAACCGGCACTCCCGAAATCGTATCCTCGCCTTTTACAATATATTTTCCCTTCTTCTCGTAGACTCTTGAGACCCTTCCCCTTATGTACTTTACGTGGTCCTCCTCGATGGCCCTCCTTACGAACTCGTCATAACCCTTGCCGCCTGCACGTATATCCATATAAAATACATAGGCCTCACCGTCGTGAACCTTGTGCTTATATAGCATTGCGTGTTTTGCAGTGTACATACAACAGATCTTGCTGCAGTACTCGAACCCCTTCGACGGGTCTCTGGAGCCCACGCACTGGATGAAGACAACCTTTTTGGGTTGTTTCTTGTCCGATGGTCTGAGTATTTCACCGGCAGTAGGACCTGAAGCGCTTGCAATTCTCTCGAACTGCAATCCGTCGATAACATCCTTGTATTTGCCGTAGCCGTATTCACCATAACCCTTAACCGCTGCATCCTTTGATTTCTTATCTATCTTATAAAGCTTATAACCTGTTGCAACGATGATTGCGCCCACATCCTCAGTAATAAGTTCGTCCTTCTGCTCGAAATCTATGGCATCCCTTCCGCAGACCTTCTTGCACATCTGACATTTGCCAGTCTTAAAGAATGTACAGACTGTCCTGTCGATTACAGGAATATTCGGAACTGCCTGCGGGAACGGGACATAGATTGCAGGTCTGTTTGCAAGTCCCTCGTCGAATTCGGAAGGAGCCTTCTTTATCGGGCATTTCTGGACACAGAGTCCGCATCCTGTGCAGAGATTCTCTTTTACGGAACGTGCCTTCTTACGTATAGTAACCTTGAAGTTCCCGATGAATCCGTCTACATTATCAACCTCGGAATAAGTATAGAGTTTGATATTCGGATGCTGATAAGCCTCTACCATTCTGGGTGTCAGAATACACTGTGAACAGTCAAGTGTCGGGAAGGTCTCGGAGAGCTGACTCATATGACCGCCTATCGAGGGTTCCTTTTCGACAAGGATTACCTTGAATCCGGCACCTGCTATATCTAGCGCTGCCTGAATACCGGAGATTCCGCCACCGATAACGAGAGCCTTCTTCGTAATGGGAACCTTGATTTCCGAGAGCGGGAAATTGAACTTGATTCTCTCGACTGTCATTCTTATTAAATCGACCGCCTTTTTTGTGGCCTCCTCCACATTGTCGTGGACCCACGAGCAGTGTTCCCTGACATTTGCAATCTCACACATATAAGGATTCAGACCCGCCTGAGCACAGGCCTTTCTGAAAGTCTTTTCGTGCATATGAGGTGAACAGGAGGCAACAACGACAGCGTTGAGCTTATGCTCGGCGATTGCCTGCTTTATCATATTCTGTCCGGGGTCAGAACACATATATTTGTAGTCAATCGAATAGACCACATTCGGAAGTTTGATTGCCTCTTTGGCAACAGTGGGGCAATCTACTGTCTTGCCGATATTTTCACCGCAGTGACATACAAAAACACCTATTCTCATCATTTCAGATTACTCCTTTGCTACGATTGCAGTTGAGAAACGGGATAAGACCGGTTCGGTATCTGTAAAGTGCAGTCCGAGTCCCAGACTCTCCTTGTCGAGACCGAGAGAAAGTCCTATCAGTTCGGAGAGATAAAGTATGGGCATATTCTTATGTTGTGAATCCTGCTTCGAAATATTCCTCTGTCTCATATCCAGATTGGAATGACACATCGGGCAGGCTACAATGATTGCCTCGGCCCCGTTTTCAGCGGCATCATCGATAATCCTCTTCGAGAGCGTAAGGACGACGTTCATATTCGTAATGGAATGGGATGCCCCGCAGCATTCAACCTTGAAATTCCAGTCGACCGGCTCTGCACCCGTAAGTTTTATAATCTCTTCCATCGATGTCGGCATCTCGGCATCATCAAACTGTGTAATACTGTTTGGTCTCACAAGCAGGCAGCCGTAATATGCCGCCACCTTGAAACCCTTCAGTTCCTTCTGCCTCTTTGCCAGAATCAATTCTTTGTCAATACGCTGAAACATCTCAACCATATTTACGATACCAATATCGGTATCGGCCTTCTCCTCGATCATTTCCTCCACTCTCTTTTTCAGCCCGGGATTCTTCTCCATCTCATACTTTGCTACTACAAACCTGTTGTAGCAGGCGGCACACGGAATAAATATCTCTTTAAGTCCCTGCTTTTTTGCCAGTGACAGATTCCTCGCAGGCAGGGCAACCGAGAGAAGATGGTTTGTTGCGTGGGCAGATGTGGCACCGCAGCAGGACCAGTCGTCCAGTTCCACAAGATTTATTCCAAGCTCCGAAAAGACCCTCCTGATAGACTGGTCATACTCTTTTGCAGTACCCGTAAGTGAACAACCGGGATAGTATCCTATATCCATCCTTTACTCCTTATTTGCTTTGTCAAAAATCTTCTTTATGGCATCCCTGTTCTTTATCTTGTGCGGGAAGAGCTTTATCTTACCCTTAAAGAACATCTCAGGGGCAATATCCATATCCTGAAAGAGATTGAAGGTAGCAAGTTTATAATCCCTGATGAGCCCGAATTCAAAAGCCTTCCCGTTTGCCTCAATCTGCTTTAGAAATGCCTTATGGAATTTGAGAATGTCCTTTCTCGTAATTACGCCCTTCTTAATTGCTATCTCCTTTAGGGCGTCCATAAATTTTGCAAGGTCAAAGTTCTGAGGGCACCTCGTTGAACAGGTAAGACAACCTGCACACATCCATATCGTCTCTGATTTCAGAGCCTCATCGTCAAGCCCGAGCTGAACAAGTCTCACAACCTTATTGGGGGAGACCTTCATAAATATCCTTACGGGACAGCCCGCAGAACATTTGCCGCACTGATAACACTTCAGGGGATTAATGCCTGTAAGTTCCTCAATCTCATCAGCGAGTGTCATTCTTTCCTTATGTTTTGCATTTGAATGAGATGACAAACAGCACCTCCTTTTTAATAAAATACCACCTTAATCAGGTGGTAAATACTGCAATTGATTTTGGTTATATGAAATTCCATATACACTTCCACTAATTCACACGTCGTCCTCCCCTTTAATTGTAGGGAAAATACAACAATACTTTACGCATTGTGTCAAATAAAAAATCAAAATATTTAATTAATGTTTTATGGTATTTGTTTTGCCAAAAGGTTTCAGAAAAAGTGCTTATCTGTCCAATAAAATCAAACAATTAGATGACATATCAAAACCTCATAGCCAAAACACCACAAAACCTCATAACTGGTACCGGCGGTCTGTATCAATTCCGGCCGATTTTCTTTTCTTTCAGTAATAAATGTATGATTTATGCAACAAAACGAAAATAGTAGTGTAAAAATAGTTATAATTGGGTTATATATTACTAACCAAATGATTTGTTCAAAACATAACATTTATGACGATAACCAGTTTAGTTTTCAAGAGGGTCATTAATGCGCAACAGATATTTCATACTGCTGCTGGGTTTTTTTGTACTATTTATTTTCTCCTGTAATTCAGAAGAGGAATCCGGGCTTCTGGACACTATTAATAAGAACCCTAAAGATTCTGTATCTGAATCCCCTCTTGACAATGAATCTGATGAAACCGGAGAAGAGACTGCTGATACAGAGAGCGACACCGCTCTATCCGAAGATAGGGCTTTTAGTGATTTGCATGTATTGGACGATATTCACAATATCAATTGCGGTAACGGCATAAAAGAGACCGGAGAGATATGCGACAAAGATACCAGAGATTGCAGGGAACTGGACAGCCGGTTTATATCGGGTCTGGCAGAATGTAAAAAAGACTGCTCCGGATATGATACCTCTCTATGCAAAACAAATATCATTAATGACGGCGGAACCGATATTTATCAGGATTCTTTTACGGACTATGGAACTGATACTGAAGAGACATCAAATGACACCGGAACCGATACGGCGAACATAAGTGATATATATAGCGATATCAGCGATGTATCTTTTGACACCGGGTATGATGCCGGACAGGTTATTTATCCGGAATGCAGCAAAGACGAGGATTGCAAAGACATTAACAGGGGCTGTTTTAACGGGATATGCAGAGACAAATGCATACCTTATGTCAAACCCTGCGACTGGAAACCTTCCGGAAACATATGCACTTTAAAGGGTTATTGTGTTGAATGCCAGAAGGATTCGGATTGCCCCGGCACCCGATATAAATGTGATACGAGTAAATTTCTCTGCGTGGATAAACCTTTCAATCCTAACAACACTGTAATCGGCGTCTTCTATCACACCTGGCATTGCCCCTCAGCCGAAGATGTCCACGACTTATCTAAAATCCTTGCCGGACAGGAACAATGGCCCCCATGGCCCCAGAATCCTTTCCCTCCGACATCGTTCTGGTGGGGAGAGCCCGAGGCGGGATATTACTGTCTTACAAACAATAACGCTCTTTTGAAAAAACACGCCGAGACACTGCGTGACATAGGTGCACAATTCGTTTTTGTGGATGTAACCAATCATCCGTACAATACCGGTACTCTCTGTGACAGACCCGAAAAGATGATAATCGAACCATTTACTACTATGGTCGCAGTATGGAGTCAGGTCCCGAATGCCCCAAGAATTGTACCTTGGGTGCCAGTTACATCAATAACCACATCGGACACAAGCAAATATATGGTTTTTACATTACTAAATCTCCTAAACAAATATCCGGGTCTTCAGTTTGTGTATAAAGGGAAACCGTTAATCCTTGTGACCGTAAATGACCAGTGGCCTGCGGACGACAAGACAATTTCCACACTTGCCAACAACTATACAATCCGGAAAATGTGGGCTATCGAACCTGAGGGAACGGAAAAATGGAGTTATCTCGAAAGATGCAAGGCATCACCGCTCGAAGGTCAACCCTGCTTCCAGAGAATCTCAAAACTAAATGGTCTGCCCGAGCAGTTCCCGATTGCGCTTGCATACGGTGCCGACTATATGAGTCACACGGATACAGCCACCCCCAAATACCACGGAAAGACCTTCAGGAAACAGTTCGAAACACTCTTTAATAATCCGGAAATCCCGGTAGCAACAATAGCCGGATGGAATGAGTGGGTCGTCGGACGTCAGCCCTGCGATCTGGTACCGCTCTGCCCCTGCTCTGACCCAAGAAACAAGAACGGATGCTTTCTGGACCAGTACGATAAGGAATACAACAGGGATATCGAGCCTGCCAAGAATGAAATGGGTGATTACTACGTACGACTCGTCAAGGCCTGTATTACCTTATTCAGGAGCGGAGGAAGATGCGATGCGGCACACAAAGATGACCTCTGCTGCAAGGACTGGCAACCATAAAAAACCTTTTCCCCGGATAAACCCAATCCAAACAGCAGTTGCCAAGGATTTCGTTTCAGAGAGTCTTAAGCTATGATAGCGCGGTTTCTCACTATCTTAGTATAGTAATTATCTGTAAATTAACTTTTTAAGATTTAAAAATGGGAAACTCAGAAAACTAACCCCAAAACCTCAGTTTTGAACCATATCATTCCCTGATTTTGACTTATATGAAGCCGGAAAAAATAACAAAAAAGCCCTCATTTCTGAGGGCTCAAATTCAATATTCTATCAAATTAGCTGGTAAGGATTTAATTAATTATGGAGCAGGAACATCCGCTTTCCACAATACCATCATTCGTTCCTTCCTGACACTCCGGATCACATTCACAATCAGGGTCACATCCGTATGTCTCATCGCATTTACATTCTTCTTTGTTAATATCGTTCGTCTTTACATCCTTTACAGGATAGGTATCATAACCTGTATCGACAACTACATTCGTATCCGGCTGGACATTAGTATCTGTAACTACATCTTTACTGGTATCATATACTACATCGGGAGGAACATAGGTATCTGTAATGACATCCTTGCCTGCATCATATCCTGAATCAAAACCTGTATCAATACCGGAATCATATCCGGTATCCACACCGGTATCCACACCAGTATCGACCCCTGCATCTACCGGATTGGCAGGAAGGACCGTAAACAATCCAGTTCCTACTCCCTGCTGACCATCAGGATTATTTACAGTAACATTTCTCTTGCCTGTAGCAGCAGTAGAACCGATCCTCACATTCTGGCCCTTCAAAGTATTTGCATCAACAAAGACTGTCGTCTGCACATTGGTATTTGGCCCGAGAGATATCTTTGAGCCCTGCTGAAAATTCGTCCCTTTTACAGTAACTTCTGGGATAGTATCTCCCTGTTTTGCCGAATCCGGTGTAATTGAAGCGACAGTCGGGGGAGGACCCTTGAATGTGAACGTAAAAGAAAACTGATAAAGCCCGTATCCATCGCCAACGGCAAGAACATAATATTTTCCGGGCTGAGGACTGTTTATTGTCTGGCTCGGGGTATTTACCCATTTGTAAGTTGCCGTAGTACCGGAAGTTGAATATTTAACATAACTGTTATAGTTTACATAAAATGTAACTTTGCTAGTGGCATCTGCACCTGTCTGCAGATTCATTGCATTCATATCTACACTTATCGACTGGGCGCTTGAGGGAACTGTATAGACGAACTGAATCACAAACGGCTGTTTTCCGCTTACACCGGAATATTCCGGTACAAGGGTCCACCCGCTGGCAGTATAGCCGTTGGGGACATCAACCAGTCTCCCGCAGTTCAGTAAGTTCCTCTCATTATAAGCCTTCTCTACCTGATCTGCCATTGTGTTTCCCCCGATAGTCTGGGCCGACGAGAGAACAGCATTTGCAGCATCCTGCAGAGATGCAGTCCTGCTGATTGAAGCCATGGCGAGTGCTACTGCCTTACCGAAGTTGTCATCACCATTCAAATATTTTCTCGCAAGCCAGGTCGGACCTGCAAACACTTTTCCATCCTCGTGTGATTCTCCTACTATATTATCTGGACACCGGGAATAGTCATTGAGATTTCTTACAGCACCGGCGCCGAACGCTACTGAAAGGTGCCTGCCTATCACCTCATCATTTGTAATATGAGACGGTATAAAATCTGCAGTCCCCTCATTGAGACCAAGGGGAATTCCGTTCAATCCGTAGGAGTCTATTCCTCCGTAGAGCTGACTTGTCTTGTCCACAAAACCGTGTGTATATTCGTGCATCATTACATCTGCATCATAGGCGATATTGACATTCTTTTTTGCAGTATTGTAAGGATTCGAACCGAGACAGAGGCCTACAATAAACGCACCGCCTATATAGGCAGCATTACACTGCATTTCTGTACCGAGTTTTGTAACATTGACCGCCGCCTCAAGTTTGAAATCCAGAGCATTTACACCTTTCGACTTATACCAGTCGTGTGCCCGGTTTATATGATAGAAGTTCATAACCTCGGCAAACGGGTCATACGGATTGCTCGATGTTGCCCCGGCTTCATTAGGAGTATAAACGAAATTACCGCCTCCGTCCGCCTTTGCCTGCCTGTTGCTTTCAGAGCAGGCATATCTCGGGTCACAGTTTGAATAAGTATCTACATAATTACCAGAGAGGGCCGAGCTTGACGTTAAATTTGTAAGAGTAACGGTTGTAAGACTGCCACTCTTTTCAGGTGAATCCATATATACCGAGCCACTTGCATTGAACATACGGTTTATTCTCTGAATGACAGAACCATCCCTTGCATCGATATAATATATATAACTTGCGACCGGCACATATGATTCTATATACACCTTATAAACAGGATAAAAACCATCCCCCTGCTCAAGAAATGCCCTATTGATCTCAAAGGACTTCTCGTTATAGAGAGAGGGTTTCAGATGATTCAGGACGATTGACTTTGCTGCATCGTAGGAATATACAAAGGAATCCGGGGGATTATCTACCTGACGTGCAGAACTTGAAATCTGAATTATATTATTGCCTTTCATGAGTGTTACAATCTCGCCGCCGTCAACTTCTATACCATCAAACATCTGCTGATATCTGTAAACGGTAAAACCGTCAAAAAAATTGCTCCTTTTTAGCGACAACTGGGTATGATCGGATTTTAAGCCGAACAGATTATAATTGTTCTGTATGAAATTTCTGACCTCATACTCACCGGATGCAGGGATACTTATATTGTAAATCAAAGAAGGGATTCTGATGGCATCCTTAAAGACTATCCTGGCCTGAGGATTAATTGCAATGAATTTATCCATTCCGGACATCGAAAGGTCTTCAAAATAATTATATCCGAATGCGATGTCAGAGCTAAAAGCAAAAAGTGTTAAAACCAATAAACTGATAAAATGTTTTTTCATAAAGTACTTACCTCCTGAAAGACAACCAATAATATTGCAAAACGGCATTGTCTTTCAAAACAAAACAACTTTACCCCCTACTATATGATATTTCTGTCATATAAAAAGATTCTCCCTCTAATCAAATTATTTGACATTTGGATTTAGTTAATTATAAATCGGAATATTTAGAGGAGGAACTAATAATGCTGAAAAAACTAATGCCAAAAGAGATTGATTTTTTTGAATATTTCGACAAGATTGCAACTACAATAAACAAAGGACTTGAACTTTTCGAAAAGACCGTCAAAAATTATGAAAAATGCGAATTTCAGGTATGTAACTCCGAACTCAAGGAGATCGAACACGAAGCAGATACACTTGTCCATCTTACAATCGAGGCACTCAACAAGACATTCCTTACTCCGATTGACCGTGAGGATATCCAGAATCTCGTAAAGAAGATCGATGACATATTAGACCTTACACAGGCAACAATGCTGCGGTTTGATATGTATAACATTAAATCTATAACTCCCGAATTCATAAGCCTTACAGAGGTATTAAGACTTACCTTCTCTGAACTTCATAAGGCAGTCCTCGAAATGAGGGATTTTAAGAACAGGGAAAAAATCCAGAAGCACTGCATTGAAATAAACCGCCTCGAAAATGAGGGTGATTCAAGACTGAGAGCGGCCATTACCAAATTGTTCGCAGAGGAAAAAGACCCGATAAATATAATAAAATGGAAAGAGATTTACGAAAATATCGAAATGGCAATTGACCGCTGTGAGGATGTGGCAAATGTGATTGAAGGTATAGTACTCAAAAATGCATAATCATTACGAATGCCTTCATTCAGATTACATTCCGCATTCAAACCTCAGGGAGACCAGAAAGCAGCAATCGAAAAGCTTGTAAAAGGGATAGAAGCTGGCAAGGGGCATCAGGTTTTACTTGGTGTAACAGGCTCAGGCAAGACATTTACGATGGCCTGTGTCATAGAAAAGGTCGGACTGCCGGCCCTTGTACTGAGTCCGAATAAGGCGCTTGCGGCACAGCTCTTCGAGGAATTTAAGAGTTTCTTCCCTGAAAATGCGGTTGAATTCTTTGTATCATATTATGATTACTACCAGCCCGAGGCTTATGTCCCCGAAAAGGACCTGTACATTGAGAAGGAGACTGATATCAACGAAGAGATTGACAGACTGAGACACTCCGCCACACACTCGCTTCTGACCAGAAATGATGTGATAATTGTGGCTTCTGTATCCTGCATATATGGCCTCGGGTCCTCAGAAAGTTATTCGGAGATGCAGCTGTTCATTGCCAAGGGAGGAAGATACAGCAGAAAAGAAATCATCAGCAAACTGATTAAGATGCAGTACGAGAGAAATGATGTGGATTTTCACAGAGGCACGTTCAGAACCAGAGGTGATACCATTGATATATTCCCGCCCTACGAGGAATCTCTGGCCATAAGAATCATTCTCCTCGGAGAAAAGGTCGAGTCCATCAGGGAGTTCGACCCGGTAACAGGAATTACAAAAACAGAGCTGGACAAGGTTTACATATTCCCGGGCTCCCACTATGCAATTACCAGAGACCAGCTGAATCAGGCACTGGAATCGATAAGGGAAGAACTCAGAACAAGGCTTGAGGAGCTTTACAGACAGAACAAACTGCTTGAGGCACAGAGACTCGAACAGAGAGTCAGATACGACCTCGAAATGCTTATGGAGACAGGTTACTGCAATGGTATTGAAAATTATTCAAGACACTTTACAAACAGGAGACCGGGTGAACCACCCCCTACCCTTCTGGATTACTTTCCTGAAAACTTTCTGACAATTATTGATGAGAGTCATATAACGATACCGCAGCTCAACGCTATGTACAACGGTGACAGGTCGAGAAAAGAGACTCTTGTTGAATTCGGATTCAGACTACCATCCGCACTTGATAACAGGCCACTTAAATTCGAGGAATTTACAAAGGTGGTAAATCAAGTAATATATGTCTCCGCCACCCCCGGTCCCTATGAACTATCAATGGCAAAGGATAATATAGCCGAACAGATAATCAGACCTACAGGTCTTCTGGACCCCGAGATACATATAAGACCAGCACAGAATCAGGTTGAGGACCTGATTGCCGAGATTTCGAAAAGAATAGAGAGAGGAGAAAGAGTACTGGTTACTACCCTCACAAAAAGATTTGCCGAAGAGCTTACAGAATATCTTACTTCCAAAAAGTTTAAGGTAAAATATATGCACTCTGACATCGATACACTCGAACGGATTGAGATAATAAGGGGACTCAGAAAAGGTGAATTCGATATTTTGGTCGGGATAAACCTTCTCAGGGAAGGACTTGACCTGCCGGAGGTCTCACTTGTAGCCATACTAGATGCAGACAAGGAGGGATTTCTGAGGTCGGAGAGGTCTTTAATCCAGACGATAGGAAGGGCCAGCAGGAATATCAACGGGACGGCCATTTTATATGCAGACAGAATTACCGAATCCATAGATAAGGCAGTCAGGGAGACCGGCAGAAGAAGGGAAAAGCAACTTGAATTCAACCGGCAGAACAATATTACCCCTAAATCAATAATAAAGAGAGTTTCGGACATAAAGTTCAGAATATACAACAATGACTATTTCGAATATGACGATGTGTCAGAAAAGGACTTGAAAAACATAGAAAAAAAGATTGCCACATTAAGAAAAGAGATGTTAAAATGCGCCTCTAATCTGGAATTTGAAAAGGCAGCAGAGATAAGAGATGAAATCAGAAAGTACGAAAAATTATTACTCAAGATAAACTGAAATGAATCAGATAGTTTTCGGAAATTATGTTCTCACAAGAAGAATCGGTACCGGAGGTATGGCAGAGGTCTTTCTTGCACAGAAGATGAACTCCGCCAGCACCAATAAACCTCTCGCACTGAAAAAACTTCAGGACAAACACAAAAACGACCCCGAGGTTGTGAGATTATTCCTCAACGAAGGCAGACTGATGTCGTGTATAATGCATCCGAATGTAATTGAAGTCTACGATGTCGGTGAAATAGAAAATACCCCTTATCTGGTAATGGAATATATCCACGGAAAAGATCTCTATTCTGTTATAAGGAATGTCTTCTCGATGGGCATATCGATGCCGCTGGATATCATCCTCTACATCATTTCGGAAATCCTCGAAGGACTGAATGTTATACACTCGGCCAGAGACAACAAAGGTAACGAACTGAAGATAATTCACGGAGACATAAATCCGTCCAACATATTCATAAGCTTCGAGGGAGAGATAAAGATAGGCGATTTCGGTATTGCCAAATCAAAATTCGACAAGAGCAAGCAGAAAGGGAATGTACTGAAAGGAAAGATATCCTATCTTGCGCCCGAACAGATAATGCTCGAAAATTTCAACCATCAGATAGACATTTACGATGCAGGACTAATTCTCTATGAGATGCTGACATTGAGAAAGGCATTTGACGAAACCAACGATGAGAGGCTTTTATCAGAAATACTCAATAAAGAGATAGACGAAATAACCTACAACTCCCGTCAGGTTGACCCCGTGCTGAGAGATATAGTATTAAAGGCCACCAGTAAGAATCCGAAAAAACGATATAAATCTGCACAGGAATTCCAGACAGACATACAAAACTATATCTCATCGAAAAATATCAGACTAAACTATGTAATGCTGAAGAATTTTATGCATACACTCTACGAAGAGCAACTCGAGACAGAATCTCTGACAAATCTTCAGGAACAGAGCAATTATTCGGGCAGTATCACTGCAGTTCCCGTTTCTAAAATTATCGTTCAGCTGATGAAGGAGAAAAAGACCGGCAGACTGTATGTGGAAAACTCAGGTACATACAAGAACATTTTTTTCAAGGATGGTAAAATATACTATGTGGCATCCAACTACCAGCCCGAATTCATCGGTGAATATATTCTAAGAAAAGGTGTTCTTTCAAAAGAGGTAATCAGTGAATCCTTAAAGACCTGTAAGGAGGAAAACCTCAGACTCATAGATTATCTAGTCCTCAAAGGCTTTCTGAAGCCTCACGAGATGTACAACCTCCTGGTCGAACAGATTAAGGAGAAGATATATCACCTCCTCAGCTGGGACAGAGGCATTTTCGTATATTTCGACAAGGAGATTACAAAGCAGGAGGCATTGCCGCTTAATCTCGGAGATTTTGAATTTATCTACAGATGTATCTACAACTACACCCCTTCATACATAATAGAAAATTACATCTCAAATTTTATCTTCCAGCCCATATCAATAAATTATGATGCAAATCAGTATATCGAAAAGATACGGTTCAATGCCTACGAGATGAGACTGCTCAAGATTCTTACCCAGAAGAGAAATCTGAATGAGGCAATAAATGAGGCTGTACTATCCTATAATTACAGGAAAGACGAGGTCCTCAAGGTATATTTTATGCTGGAAATAATAGGTTATCTTAGATATTCATAACAAATCCGGAGAATAAAATGTCAACATCATCATTTTCGGTAAACAGAGAAACCTGTTCGAAGTGCGGTGCCTGTATAGAGGTCTGCCCTGCCTCTGTCATTGCAAAAGATGAGTCCGGTATTCCGTTTTTCAGAGAAGATTATACAGAAATATGCATAGGTTGCGGACAGTGTATGGCGGTCTGCAGGACAAAATCAGTTTTTGCGGACCAAAAGAACTATGAAGAACATTTCTTCGGGCTGTCAGACTCAGCTGACCTCTTTTCAATATTCGAACACCGACGTTCTGTAAGGCGATTCAGACCCAAACCGGTTGAAAAGGAACTTCTTAAGAAAATATTATATGCAATATCACTTGCCCCGCACGGGGATAAAGAACACCATATAGAAGTGACGGTCATAAACGGCCGTGAAAAGATTCTGGGTATTCTGCCTTCCATATCAGAATTCTATGACAAACTCGGTAAGATGCTCAGAAATCCGATAGGCGGATTCATAATAAGAAGAAAAGTCGGAAAGGATATGATAAAAACATTGTATAACCATCTCCTGCCGAGAATAGAAAAGGGGATATACAGAAATATTACAGAAGAATATGACGGGATTACGAGAGGTGCACATACACTTATGGTCTTTCATGCACCTGAAGATGCCCCCGAACATAAAGAAGATGCTTTTATCTTTGTAACTTACGCCGCCCTTGCCGCACAATCACTCGGACTCGGAGCCACCATAGTAGGTCTTATTCCACCGGCCATAAACAGAGATAAAAACATAAAGAAGCTATTCAATATACCCGATAACCACGAAGCAGTAACTTCGGTTATTCTCGGATACCCGAAATATAAATACCACAGAGGTATAAAAAGAGAGATTAAGGCCGTACACTGGATTGATTAATCCGGCCGATAATATCAACATGTACAAGGCTACAAACTCCAGAGGAATTGCAATAAAGATAATTAATGAGGTAATTTATAAAAACCATTCGAGAGATACCGTTATTGACCGCTACTTCGGTCAAGAAGATTTATCCTTGCAGGATAAAGACCTGATTTTCAATATTGTGCTCAACACCCTCAGATACAGGGAACTCTACGACGAGATAATAGTAACGGAGACGAATAAACCACTATATAAGTTTGAAAAGACGATACTTACGGCTTTAGAGACGGCACTTGCCCAGATGCTTACAATGGAGAGAATACCGGTATACGCGGCTGTTTCCGAGACTATAGACGCATACAGACAGATAACAGGCAACCACAAGGGAGCCGGTTTTCTAAACTACCTCCTGAGAAGACTCACTGAAAAGCAAAACCTTAAACAGAAGTTCGAGAGACTCAAAGATGACAACCTTTTTATGAAGAAGTTTATCTCTGAGCTGAAAGATGAAATACCATACAATGACCTGCTTAAACTCTACAAAAGTTCATTCATAAAACCTAAAATTACCCTGAGAGTAAGAAAAGACATCGCCTCTGTAAGAAGAATACTTAAGAGAAACAGCATCGAATTTATTGATTCTGAAGTCGTGCCGGATGCCATCCTGCTGAATAATTCCGTTTCGCAGAAAACACTGCATCAGATACTCCCGTCCGATTCGTTTATTATACAATCAGAACTGAGCCAGATTGCCGGCAGGATTCTCGGTGTCAGCGGCAACCAGTCCGTACTGGACGTCTGCTCCGGTAATCAGGTCAAGGCATTGCAGATATATGATTTGACAAATGAACAAGCCGATATAACTTCTATAGATATCAAAGAGATACAAAACCCGAAATTCAGATTTATCAGAGCAGATGCCGCAAAGGTCAGTCTTGATATGGAATTTGACAGGATACTGATTGATGCCCCCTGCTCCGGTCTCGGGACATTACCGCAAAACCCGGAAATCAAGTTCAGAATCAGGAATCCGGCAGTCAAAAGGTTTGCCTCCGTACAATTCAGAATACTTAAAAACATTTCCAAATATCTGAAAAGCGACGGAAGACTGCTCTATTCCGTATGCACACTCACCGGTTCTGAGACGACAAAAGTCATTAAGAAATTTGTTGAAGAAAATCCACAATTTGAGATAATCAGTCCGGATATGGAGAACTCTGTTTTGAAAAATTTTACGGACAACGACGGATTTTTAAGGATATCAGATTATAACTTTAATAGTTTTTTTTACGCCCTTCTGCAAAGGAAGTGAAATATGCTTAAAAAAAATAAGATCTATGTCGCCCCTTCGATTCTCTCCGCCGACTTTTCAAAACTTGGCGAAGAGATAAGAGATGTAGAGAGTTGCGGTGCGGATATAATTCACATCGATGTTATGGATGGCCACTTTGTACCGAATATTACCATAGGTCCGTCGGTGATAAAATCACTCAGGAAGACCACCAGACTCCCGTTTGACGTACACCTCATGATAGAAGAACCTGACAGATACATCGATGATTTTGCACTATCCGGCTCCGATATAATAACAGTTCACGAGGAGACCACGAGGCATCTTCACAGGACACTTCAGAAAATCAGGGAGGCATCATCAAAATTTCCGATGGAAAAGACCGGCAGGGTATTTAAGGATATTCTCTGCGGTGTCTCTGTCAATCCTCACAGACCTCTGTGTGCCATTGAAGAAATCGTTAAGGAGACAGACCTACTTCTCATTATGACCGTGAATCCGGGATTCGGCGGGCAGAAATTCATAGAAGAGACGATGGATAAAATCAAAAAAGCAAATAATATGCTCAAAAATCTCAAAACCGTTATCGAAGTTGACGGAGGTGTAAACAGAGAAAATGCAGGCAGACTCATCCAAAACGGAGTAAATATACTTGTTGCGGGCAATTATATATTTTCTGCAAAAAACCGGAAATCAGCAATCAAATCTCTGAGAGGATAAATTATGACCAGCAGATTCTTTCTGGGAATTGACGGGGGCGGGACCAAGACAATTACAGCCATCTCCGACGAGAAAGGCAGAATCCGTGCATTTGTAAGAACAGGACCATCGAATTTTCAGTCATATGGTATCAAGAAGGCATACATTGAACTCAGAAACGGGATTCAGTTTGCCCTCAGAAAGGCAAAAATAAAAAGTAGTCAGATTCTCTATGCGGGTTTCGGCATCTCAGGTGCCGACAGGGACAAGGACTTCGATATCATACTTTCAATCCTAAGCGACATCTTACCGGACACCCCGAAGATTCTTGTAAATGATACTACTATCGCACTCAGAGCCGGCACCAGTGACGGCATAGGTCTTGCCCTTATTTCGGGGACGGGGACAAACTGCATAGGCTTTAATAAAGAAGGAAAGATGGTCAGAATCGGCGGACTTGGTCCGCTGACAGGCGATTACGGGGCCGGCTCCGATATTGCTATGGCAGCCTATCATGCAGCCTTCAGATATAACGACGGCAGAGGGAAATATACAGTTCTGTACGACATAATTAAGAGACATTTCGGGGTAGAAGACATAGAAGACCTGATTGAACTTACCTATTATGATTCACTCGATTATCACAGACTGAATACCATTACGCCTCTTGTGTTCGATGCTGCCCGAAAGGGTGATAAGATAGCAAGAGAGATACTTATAAATTGCGCAGAGGCTCTCTCTTTCGCGGCAATAACCGGATTAAAGAGACTCTTTAAGACCAACGAAAGAATCACTGTAGCTCTGGGAGGTTCAGTATTCATCAGGCAGCCAAAGAGTATAATGGTAGAAAATATCAGGAAAAAGATTATCACAAAATTTCCGAACACAAGATTTGTTACACTTGATACAGAGCCGGTTATAGGTGCGTTGCTGTTTGCCTATGACAGATATTACGGAGATTTCAGGGCAAACAGATTAAAAGGCAGATTAAAAAAGGGTATCAGAAAGGCAGACAGTATTTAACCGAGACACATTTTCTTCAACACATCAGCCCTTAGAATCCATACAAGTTCGACACTCTTTATCCTGCTCCCGCCCTTTTCCAGCCTGACAACAGCCACTCCTGACTTGTCGAGGCTGACAACAGGAACAGGTCTGTTCACAACGAGTTTTCCTATAAGGTTTCCCAGTGAAGGATTATGCCCGACCATAATAATAACGCTTTTATTCGGCTGTTTTAAAAGAAGTGAGAGCATCTGATTGTAATCTGTTTCGTCCGCAGACAAAAACTCAGCCTTTTTGATGTCTTTCTTATATATTCCGGAAAGGACCTCGGCAGTCTGCATCGCACGCTTATACGGACTTGAATATATTACATCTACTTTTTCAATAATATGTTTTTTCAGAATCTTCCCGATTCTGTTTATGTCCTTGAGCCCCTTCGCAGTCAGAGGTCTCTCACTGTCAGGATTACCCGACTTTGCAAATTTTTTCTTATCCATTGCAGTAGCGTGCCTAACAAAAATAATTATCATATCATAACCCTTCCGAATAAAGGTTAATTATCTATACGACTTTCCAGTATAGTACCCTTATACGAACTCTCAGCCAGTGAAACAAACTGAAACTGAGACCTTATTATTTTTTCGCCCTGAGCAGGTTTTACCCTTAAGTAGCTGCCGTCCGGCTGTAATATCCTTGCCTTTACGTTATCAGCAAGTGCCGTAGAGAGGATGACATCCTTAACGTATCTTTTCAGGAGCTGGTCGTAGACAGGAAAGGCTATTTCATACCTGTTGTAGAAATTTCTCGGCATCCAGTCAGCACTCGAAAGATAGACCTTCTCCTCCCCGTTTGCATAAAAATAGAAGATTCTGGAATGTTCGAGAAACCTGTCAATAATACTCGTAACACTGATATTCTCGCTTATACCTTTGATATTGGGCTTCAGGCAGCAGATTCCTCTTACAATAAGATAGATTTTCACCCCGCTCATCGATGCGTTATAGAGCGCACTTATGATATCCGGGTCAACAAGTGAATTCATCTTGGCTATAATCAGACCATTGCCGTATTTAATATGATTTTTGATTTCATTCCTTATCAGCCGTAATATACCGGTCCTCAGATTTGCAGGTGCAACCAGCAAGTGCCTTAAATACGGCACCTTCTTACTTTCTGCAAGCCTGCTGAAATATGTATGGACTTCTTCCCCTATCTCCTGATTGGATGTAAGTAATCCGAGGTCGGTATAGAGTCTCGTTGTAGTAGGATGATAATTGCCGGTTCCGAGGTGGGTATAATAATATTTCCTGCTATTGATATTCTTAACAACCTGTGTCACCTTGCTATGTACTTTCTTGTCTCTCAAAGGGGGGATTACCTTCACCTTTGCGCTCTTAAGTTCTTTTATCCATTTTAGATTGGTCTTTTCGTCAAACCTTGCCTTGATTTCCACATATACCGACACATTCTTTCCTGAACTTGCTGCCTGTTTCAGATATTCAAGGAGTTCCGACTTTTCACCCGCCCTGTATATCACGTGATATATATCCGTTACTTCCGGGTCTATACTCGCCTCCTTGATAAAATTGACAACGATATCAAAAGAGTCATACGGATGATGCAAAAGCACATCATGCTTTTTTATAATATCTATTATCTTGCCGGGTTTTTTGAAAGGGACAGGTACTGCCGGTGTAATCTTCGGATATTTCAGATGTTCAAACCCTTCATAATTCAGAATACTATTCAGTGATTTGAGATTAAGCGGTATACTGAACCTGTAAATGGAAACCGGGTCTATCCTTAGAATTGTTGAGATAAAAATTGCGCCTTCTGGGTATAATGGAGAATCCACTTCAAGACGGACAACCCTCGGAAGACGGCCGCTGTTTCTGCTTTTTTCGATAAAACCTTCCATAGAATCATCATCGAATTCATAAGGGAGGTCGTGTTCCCTGATAATCTTGAAGGGAAACGTCTCAATTATTTCTTTGCCCGGGAAATACTGTTTTATATGTGCAAGAAGCCACCTTTCAAGCAATACAAAAGATAATCTGTAATCATTATCCTCTACCTTAATCAGCCTCTTATCTGTGGTATCAAAGCCTATAACTGCATACTCATCAACAAATCTGACATAAATATAGATTGTCTCACTTTTGAGTTCGGGCATAGGTTCATTGAGTTTTCTGATTACTATATTTAGATTCGGAAGCTGTTTTCTGACCTGTTCATCAATTTCATCATTTAAACTGCTGTATTCATAATGGAGCATAAGTCCTTCGGTTCTCAATTTATTCATAACAATATTGAAAAGCTCCGCCTGCCTGTTCTTCTGTCTTACAACTTCCTCTCTTACCTGAAAAATCACACGACTGAGCGGATACCCGTCAGATAATCTCTTTGTGGGATACTTTCTGAACAATTTTGACAATTCTGCAAATCTGACCTTAAAAAATTCATCGAGGTTGGAACTGACAATAGTCAGGAATCTCAGTCTTTCGAGAAGGGGAACAGATTCATCGGCCGCTTCGTCAAGAACCCTGTTGTTAAATGACAACCAGCTTAAATCCCTGTTAAACAGCAATTTAATCTGGTCACTGCTCATATACACCTCACCACCCGCACATTAAGATACAAAATCATTGTTAATATATAATTAAATATCAGTTAAAACCGCTTTAATGCACAGCCTTTTTAACAAAATAGCTCATAATTCTGTGATATTTATCATTGCATTCATAATCCGGTCTGACCATTTTATTGATAACCCCTTCGAAATCCAGTAGCTGCGAGATACTCTTGAGTTTTAGGATCAGGTCGTTCTTCCGGGATTTAATCTCGTTTTCGTATTCATATAAACTCGACATCGGATGAAAGGAATTGCTCTTTATATGAAATGCACTAAGAAAATCCAAAGAAGGTTCAAGATATATGTCGTCGTCGATGTTATATTCATACTTGATTTTCTTATAAAAACATATAACAGGCCCGGTCTTAATATTCCGTATGACCCTTGACCCCAGATGGTCATACATCGCCTTCCTCATATCCTCCTCGACGGCATTATTGAGAATCCACATAAAACTCTTTTCGTTAAACTGAATAATATCCCTATGACCTTCCTCTTTCACAAGATGTGATATTTTCCTCGAAGAGAATTCAGACCTGAACAATACATTATTCAATACAAAACCGCCCCCCTTATACTGAAGATAGACATTCTTCCCGTTCCCCTTATATCTTAGTCTGAGGCTTGCACCTGAGTGAAATATCCTGAAATCCCCGGTATCAAGAAACTGATCAATAAAAACATTGGTCTTTATCTGTTTTACCTTGCTGTTTTTCTGAAAATATTTGGTTATTTTGAGATATTCATCTTCCTTTATTCTTCTCTTAAGTTCTATCTCTACTTTCTTCGGGTCGCTTACACGCAGTTTATCAAGTATGTAGGATTTGGTAATATTCAGCATAAAATCATTAAAACCCTTGATATTCATTTGACCCGATTCTTCCAACCTGCAGCGTGTTGTATTACTAAATTATAAAGCAACAAATCTGAAAAAAATTTATCCAATATATTCAGAAGACATACTTAATCGTGGGATATATCATAGCCGCTTTTGCATTAATATTAAGTATATAACTGAATGCAAATTCGACGCCAAGCTGCAGCCCTTTTCTGTATGAATCATAACCTATACCGGTTGCAAGTCCGAAATCGGGCAGAAATGAACCTTTATTATTTGGTACCGGAGATGCTATTGCTCCGCCTCCAAATACCTTGACAGGCACAAAAAGTTCGGGTCCAACACCGATTTTATACTGATAGGCAACATTCATAAAAGTAAGTGTAAAATTATCATAATTAAGACGGTCTTTTTCAATATCTCCCGTCTTCTTCTCCACGGCATTATTCGAGACCATCGACGCCGAAAGGGAGAGACCTGCCATACTCGACTTGCTGAATGAATAACCCAGAATAAAATTGAAGAATGGCTCTGAATTTGAATTGCTCTTATTACCGCCTATTGTAAATAATATCCCGGGATTGATTTCACTTGACAGCCCCTTGTAAGGCTCGGCCGCATAAAGAAATGAAGAAAATACAAAGGTAAACAGAAGAAAAATAACTGTCTTTCTGAACATAACTTTACCTCTTTCAAAAAGTGTTTATTGCCCGGCGCTCTTGAATATAAACGGATACCTGACCACAACAATACCGCCGCCCTTCGGAGCAGGGAACATCCATCTCTTGATATTTCTGACAATGCAGTCTTCAACTGCGGCGTTATTCATCTCGGTCTGTTCGATCTCTGCATCAGAGACAGAACCATTGCCGGATATAGTAAACTTGACCGCAATCTTACCATAGAGATTCGGGTTCTTGCTGAGTTCCTTTTCATAACAGTATTTTATCTGCGCCCAGTATCTCTTGATTACCCTTGCCACAACATCCTTATCGAGACCGCCGACCATCACGAGTTTACCTGTAGAAACCGCCTCTTCGGATTTTCCTCCGGCCCCGAGATTGAAATCTCCGTGCCCTCTCCTGCTCTTACCGCCACCGATTCCGATGCCGCCAAGCGCTGCAACACCGCCGCCGCCTCCGCCGCCTCTCGAACCAAGTCCGCCGAGACCGCCGGAATCTCCCATCATTGTACCGTGGAGACCGCCAAGGGCATTATTAATACCCGCACCAAGACCGGCACCGAAGATCGAATTCATAGCCGGATTACCTCCTGCCCCTCTCAGAATTCCAAGGACTCCGGACTTCAATGCGACCTTTCTGTTTTCCACTCTTCTGTTCGGGTCAGCAATATTCGGACCTTTGACAGGAGGACGTTTTTCATCTATTACCTTTCCGATCTTCTTCTCAGTTATCGCCTTCATCTCGAGTTCCTTCTTTTCAACCTTCTTCGGAGCCTCTTTCAGAACCACTTTTGCAAAGCGGTTGAGACTCTTCTGAAGGTCATCCGGAGGAGATGTAAGCGTATCCTTGAAAAAGACAACCATTATAAAGAGTGCAATTGCAACAAAAAGAACAGACGAGATAAGCCACTGGGCAAATCTGTAATCCATACTCCTGAGGAAATTCTCCTTGGGAGCACTCTTCGGATGAATATACCTGACTATGATATCTATCGGACCATTCTTCAATACTATAACTTCATTGAGCTTGAGAGAAACACTCTTCTTTGCATCGGATGAACTCTTCTTGCCATCAACAAAATGAATCAGTTCCCAGCCTTCCGGAATATTTACGGTATGCGATGAACCATCCTGTGTTACAAGCTGAAACTTATCGGCCTTAAGATATTCTTCAGGGATGACGAAATCGTTCTGCTCAGTTGAACCTATCGTAATCTCCGTCCTTTTGCCGATAATGGCCAGTTCACCAATCATTCCTCCGAGCCATCTCACAATGACATCAGGAACCTTATTGGACTCATCGGCCTTGTCTTCCTCAAGTTTCTTGGGTGATACATACATATTAAGTGAATCGGCCGGAATCCTTCTTTTCTTTTTCGTCACCTTCTTAACAACATTCTTCACAGGCGGTTTGGGCTTGTCGCTTTTTACGTTCTCCTTGGGTTGCTCTGATGCTTTCTCATCATAGAGAGGCTGAATCTCAAAATCTCCGACTTTGACGACATCACCTTTTGCCAGTGTCTTCTCCTTGACCTTCTCCCCGTTTACGAAGATACCGGTCTTCGAACCCATATCCATTATATTGAAATTGCCTTCCTTGTTTACCCTTACCATACAATGAAGGGCGCTGACACTCTCAGATTCAAGCTGGATATTCGCTGCTGTGGAGGAACCGATAATTATGCTATCCTTCTCCAGTTCGAAAATATCCTCTTTACCGTCAGGAAATTTCACTAAAAATCTGTATTTCATTTTAACCTCACTTTAATGAAGGTTTATAACTTATCCACAGACTTGAAAAGTTCCGGCTCAAAATTTTCCCTGACTTTAATAAGTCTGCCGAACTGAGCCTCTTTTCTGGATGATATATATGACCCGTCAGGTTTTTTCAGTTCACCCTGAATAGTAACATCAGAGAAATCGATGATTGTTTTCTGTTTATAGACAACCTTATCACCGGAACCAGCCTCCTGACCAGAAGATACTGCCGAAAAAGCCAATAACAGAGTTAAAAATGCACACAAAAAGAGGATTCTCTTCATAATTACCTCCCTACACAAATAATTATATCAAAAACGGATAAAAAATTCCACAAATTCATTATTATTTACTCTCTGTCTTTTCTGAACCTTCTGTTTTAGCGGGTTCGGTCGGTTTTTCTTTTGGTTCAGAGGTTGTATTTTCTCCTCCTGAATCCGGCTTCTTTTCTTCTTCCTGCTTCTTTTTGGCCTCCTCTTCAGCATTCTTTTTGGCTTCCTCTTCGGCCTTCTTTTTTGCCTCCTCCTCAGCCTTCATTTTGGCCTCTTCTTCTGCCTTCTTCTTCGCCTCCTCCTCAGCCTTCATTTTGGCCTCTTCCTCCGCCTTCTTCTTCGCCTCTTCTTCTGCCTTCTTTTTTGCCTCCTCCTCAGCCTTCAGCCTGGCCTCTTCCTCTGCCTTCTGCTTTGCCTCCTCGGCGGCCTTCTTTTTGGCCTCTTCCTCAGCTTTCTTCCTAGCTGCCTCTTCTTCTTTGATCCTATCTTCGACTTCCTTCAGTTTTGCCTTTGCCTCTTTGCTTTCCGGATTGATTTTCAGACATTCAGTAAGATTATTCTTAGCTTCCTGAAGTTTGCCTTCGGACATATCAGTATTTGCCTTATCGAATAATTCCTTGAACTTGGCTTCCATCTGTTTCTTCTTCTCTTCCTCTGCCTTACGTTTTGCCTCCTCCTCCTTCATCTTCTTTTCCTGTTCCTCCAGCATCTTCTTCTGTATCTCTGCCTGCTTCTTCTGTTCCTCGAGTTTTGCAATCATAGCAACTGCCTTCTGCTTAAGTTCATTATCCTTGGTGGCAGATGAGGCAAACTTCTTATAAAGGTCGATAGCTTCATCAACCTTCTTGAGGTAAGTATGATTTACGAAGGCCTGATAATAGAGAACCTCATATTTTTTAGGGTTAAGCTTCAAAACCTCATCAAGTTTGTTCATAGCCTCCTGAGGCTTCTGTAGACCAATCAATGTCAGAGCAAGCTGAAAATGTGCGTTTTCATTCTGCGGCTCAAGAGTGGCTATAACCTTAAAATGTGAAAATGCAGCATTATAATCCTTGAAGTGCAATGCTATTGTACCCAGATTCTGATGCGCCTCTACATTATTCGGGTCAAGTTCAAGTGCAATTCTGAAGTAACCCATTGCCGACACATAATCATCCATTTTCAGTGCAATCATTCCGAGATTGTTTCTTATCGAAGCATCTTTCGGGTCAAGTTTACCTGCATTCCCGAGAGTCAGCTTCGCAAGCTTGAAATTACCCTGATCATAATAAATAAGAGACAGGTTCTTATAAGCCTCGACATTGTCGGGGTCCCGTGCGAGAAGCTCTCTGATAACAGCCTCTGCCTTCTGATATTCCTTGTTGAGTCTGTGAAAGACGGCTATATTATTCAGAATTTTACTGTTGTTCGGAAATTTCTTCAGCATATCAGTCAGAAACTTTACACCTTCGTTGTATTTTCCGGTGTTCTTGTAAACCAGCGCCTTGGCAAGAACCGGTTCAACACTTGCGGGGTCGGCATTAATTGCCTTATCACAATACGAAAGTGCCTCCGGAATATTTTCCATCTTCATCTGAATCGATGCAAGATTCAGATATGCCTTGAAATTTTTCGGGTCTTTTCTGACCACATCTGAAAATGCCTTAATCGCCTCGGAGTAATTACCCTGATTATAAAGCTGTACTCCCCTTGCAAAGTCATCTTCCGGTAAAGATTCAGCAACTTTAACCTGTTTATCAGTCGGAGCTTCAACTTTCTTGGGCGGACAACCAAAGGCAAATACAAGCAACCCGATTAAAATGAAATAAAAAAATCTCTTTTCCATCACTATATTACCTCTCATAATTTATTCCTCAGGTGTTTTTTCATTTTCCTGCGGTTCGGAAGATTCATCTCCTGAACCCGATTCCTTGCCGGTCTCCTCCTCACCCTCTTTCTTCTCCTCCTTCTTTTCTTCCTTCTTCGGTTCTTCCTTCTTTGTCTCCGGCGGTTTCGGAGGTTCCGGAGCCTTTGCAATCAGCGAAGGATAGAAGAGCTGTCCGTAAAAATACTCCTTGGCAACATATCTTGTCTCCGGCAAATCCGGATACGAACCCGGTTTGTATCCGTCGAGTCTCTCCTGTGCAATCTTTGAATATTCATTGTAAATCGTAAGTTCGTATGACTTTGCGAGGCTCTTCTCATAGGCCTCGATAGCCTTTTCTTCTACCGGGAATGCCATATTCTGAAGCTCGGCGACATAGATTTCTCTCTGTTCATCATTGAGGTTTTTCGGAATCGGGGCCTCGAGCAGGGTCTTTGTGAAATCCTGATAGATCATACCAATCCGGCAGAGTGCTGCAATACCGATGTCGCCCTGTCCCATCTGAAGAATCGCCGTGTATTCCTTTACCAGCTTATCCAGTTTCTCGGTCTTCTCCTTGAGTTGCTTTCTCATTGTGCTCTCAGGGAGCTGTAATTTGAGAGCCATATAGTTTTTGAAAGCGGAGTCTGTGAGTAAAAATCTGGAGTTTGCAATATAGTAAAATGTCTTTTCGCTGGCATCGCCTTTTTTGAGTTTCTCTGCCATCTTCAGAAGTGTCTGGAGTTCCTTCTCGTATGCAGGTATCTGCCCCAGTTTCTTGTATATCATTGCCATTTCGTACTGGGCATCGATGACATCGGAGATTGAGACGTCCTTCGGTTTTGCAACAATCCCCTTGTATATGGCTTTTGCCTTTTCATAGTCCTTCATTTCGTTGTAGATTGCGGCAATCTTCATCTGAACCTGTATAATATCCTTGTTTGTCGGGAATGCCTTTATATAGGTCTGATAATTTGCGATAGCGCCCTTCAGGTCTCCTGTTGCTTCCCTGAAAAGTGCCGCATTGTAAATAGCGTCACCGGCCTCTTTATTCTTCTTTTTCAGCTTATCAAAGTAAATTTCATAGTATTTGCTGGCATTGCTGAAATCGGCAATCTTTTCGTAGTAATACCCGAGTTTGTAGAAAGTAGGCTCATAGAACTCCGATTTCTGGAATTTATCAATGAGCAGTGATGCTGCCTCAATTGCCTTATCAATATATTTTGCCTCGGCAAATAGAATATGGGCGTTGTTAAGTGCCTTGTCGGTATGTTTTGCCTGAGGATATTTATTGACATAATCCCTGAATGCAACTGCGGCATCAAGGGTCTTACCCTTCTTCTGCATATCTATTATGATATTGAATGCCGAACCTTCAACAACCTCCTGAAGGTGGGCCTGATACAGTTTGTTCTTCTCTGCCGGGTCCTTCTGTGAGGCAAGCGGCTTTATGTTGATGAATTTGTTTGCCCAGAAAAAGAGGCTCGCCCAGTCTTCCTTGATCTCATAGGAGTTGAGAATCATATCGGATGCACCGAGTGCAAACTTGTTGTCCGGGAATTTTTCGATAAACTCACCGAACCTCTTTGAGGCCTCATCAAAGTGGTTGTATTTATAATATATGGTGGCTGCCTTGAATTTGACCGCAAAGAATTCCTTATGATTGGGAGCAAGCTGTGTAAACTCATCACAGGCCTTTGCAAGCTCAAGTTCTATCTTGGGAATTTCCTTCTTCTCGTAGGTCTTTCCTTTTTCAAGTTTGATGAACTTTTCCACTCTCTTTACTGCACCCTTGCTCTTCTTCTCGTCCACCTTACCTTCCTTCAGGGTCTCAGCCTTCTGTCCTTTCTCCATTATCTCAACCATCTTTTCATAAGCCAGAACCCTGTTGTAGGCCGATGTAACCGAATACTTGCCTTTCGGGTCCTGCTTTACGACAAGCGCATAGTTTATTGCCGCATTCTCGTACTCCTGCAACGCCCACAGAATCTCTGCGTAGAAGAACCTCATCGAATAGGAGTGTTCTGCCTTGGGGAAGTTGTCAAGATACTCCTTGTAAATATCCCTTGCCAGAGCATAGGTCTTTACGTCCTTTGTCTTCTGGGCTTCCCTGTGGTACTCCTGAACGATATCCCTTAAGGCCTCTTCGGTCAGCTCGTATGCCTTCTCAAGTGCAAACTTGTTCTCTGCATTCTGGTTTGCCCATGGGGAGTTTGGCTTATAAAGGTCGACCAGTCTTCTGATCTCCTTCTTGACCATCTCTGTGTTGTTGAGCTTTTTGTAGTTCTGGACTATATTGCTCTGAAACTCCGGACACTCCGGTGCATTGGGGTATTCGTTGATTACGAGTCTGTAAGTCTTGATTGCCTGGTCGTATTTACCCTGATCGTCATAAACCTTTGCAAGCAGTTTCAAAAGGTCCTTGAGTTTCTGTCTTCCCGCCACCTTCTCCCAGTAATCCTTTGCCTCATCAACCGCGTCAACCTGAGAGAAGAAGAGCGCGAGGTCGTTCATTGCCTCTCTCTCGAGTCTGATCTTGCTCTTGTCTCCTTCCTTCTGTGCATAACCGATAACCTGTTTCAGCTTCTCGATACCTTTTTCATATTCGCCGAGGTTGTAATCACACCATGCAAGCTTGTAGAGTGAAACCACCGTAATTTTCGGGTCGTTGAATGTAAGCGCTTTCTCATAAGCCTGAACGGCCTTGAATACCTCATTGTTGTTGAAGAAGTGTTCGCCGAGTGAAAGATATGCATCGGGGGCATACTTACTCTTCGGATACTTTTTGATAAGTTCCCAATAGTATTTGACGCCTTCGTTCTTCTTCCCCATCTCGTAGAGGTTGTAGCCAAGGACGAAAAGCACCTCATCCTTTCTCGGATAATCCGGATATTCCTTTATGATTTTCTCATAAATATCGAGTGCCTGTTTTCTGTAGAGTTCAGACTGTCTTGTATTGATTTTTATCTTCTCGCAGGCCTTCAGGTCCTTTGTCTTCTTATTGCACTCATCCAGTTTCTTTTCATACTCATACATTTCCTGAAAATACACATATTTGGATTTTTCCCAGTAGAGTTCGGCCAGCTGAAACATAACATCGGCTTTCTTCGGGCCCTTCTCAAAGCGGGTGATAATGTCCTTCAGCATTTTTATTGCCTCATCCCGTTTCTTGTCGGCAAGTTCATCTCTCGAGACTTCCTTCTCCTCGGGTTTTGGCATATCTATCTTGGCCGGGCCTGTCGGAGTCGTCTTCTTCTTCTCCTCTTTCTCCTGGGAGGCCTTCCCTTTTTTATCTTTCTTCTCTGTCTTGGTCTCCTGTGCATAAAGGTCGGAAAACGCTAAAACGGAGGCAATAAAGCAAAATGAAATAATAAGACTGACAATAAAAAATACTCTCTTCATCTTTACACTCACTTCTTACATTCGTTTCTTAGTGTATAAAAATAATACCCCAATTCATCTTTCCAGTACTCCTCATCAAAATCCCAGAAATCAACCTTATCGGAATCAATCTGAGGCCTTTTGAGCTTTGATTTCTTGGCCGGAGCTGCCGCCGCACCCTGCTTTGCTTCCTGCTGTTCTCCGGTTGACTGGAGCTGTTTCCTCTGGGCATTGACTGTTTCGAAATCGATCAGCTGAGCCTGATTGAGAAAGTCAATAAGGGAATCGTGAAGGTCGATAAGTCTTATCTGAATCCACTTTCCTACAATCTTTACTAGCAGTTCCCTCTGCTGACGGATATTGCCTTTAATAAAATTACCGATACGGGAATCCTTGAATGAACCTATCTTGCCTGCCATATCATTCTCTTTGTCGAGTTCCAGAATGAAATATATAAACTTCTGTAATCTCGGGTTTTTAAGGAGGTATTTCCTCAGCTCCTGCGGGATATCGGTCTTTTCCGAAATCGAGGCGCTTATCATCATATCGAAATAATACTCAGGGGATTTGGATGAATCGGAAATGACCGGCTTGAGTTTGTCCGGCATATCCTTGTACCTTTTATAAAATTCCTCGAGTGTATCCTTTGCCTCATCATAAAGACAGTTTTCGAAATAGACCGTTGCCCTGAGAATATATGTCTCGGGGAAGAACTGTTCCCTGTATCCCGGAGCAAGCAGCGTATGGGTTGCCCCGATTGCCTTTCCGTAATCCTTCAGCTGATAATATGTCCAGCCGCCTTCGAATACCGCATCCAGCCATTCGGTATCGAATCTCTCGATCATTTCATAGTATTTTGCCGATTCCTGATACATTCCGAGTTCATAGTAATTACGAGCCAGACCCATAATTGCCAGATTCCTGACCTGAAGGATATCTTTGTCCACAACAAGTTTTGTATCCTTTACAAGTTTCCCTTCCTTAAATGGAATTGCATTAAATATTTCGGAAAATATTTCGTTGGCCTCTTCGATCTTCTGTGACCTGACTCTCAGAATTGCCTTGATATAAAGGCCCTTGTAGAAGTATCTGCTGTCCTTTCCGATGACGTCAAAAAACTTCTCTGCCTCGGCAACCCTTCCCTTCCTGAAAGAGAGTTCCCCGATGAGATAATTGATATGGTTGAGCGTCTCGGGAGGGAGCTTCTGGAATTCGGGGGAATAATATCTCAGCAGAAGTTCCGGAATGACGAGGTCATCCTTGAGCTTCTGTGCCGCATCTGCCAGACCTTCAATCGCCTTCAGGTAAAAGGGATGATTTGCACCGGTCTTAAGAATACTCGCAAAGAAATATACCGACGGTCCGTAAAGGCCTATCTTGGCAAGTGATGAACCTACAAAATATTCGGCAGCGAGCTGGTTTGCCTGATTTGTATCATTTTCGTAAACATCAAAGAATTTGTAGGCTGCCGATATATAGTTGCCGGAGTTATACTCATCAATAATTTTTTTGACAGAGGCAGAGAGCTTAAGTTCCTCCTCCTTCTTCTGCGCATACAGAACGGAAGAAAGAAGCAGGAACAGGATAACAAATAATGATATTTTTCTCATCACATACCTCCGCAATTAAAAGAGGAATGAGAGATATGCCATTGTAAGTACGAGTCTGTGCTGCGCTGAATTCGATATGGCATCAGACGGCCTGCCCTTTGCAATCTCTGCATCGAGCCATTCCTTGTCAGCGTCAACTGTATAACCGAAATATCTGCCCTCGACCTTGAAATCCAGATATTTGTTTTTCTTTTCTCCGAATCTGAAAAGGTGAGTCTGAACTCCTCCGGCAATTGTATAAACGGGTTTTGTACCGTAGCTCTTTTCGGTATCATTCGAATAGTTCGTAACCACGATGTTGCCGACACCGCCGCCGCCGCCTATATATATGTGATAGTTAAATGCAATCTCGGAAAAGAGGCTGAACTTTCCGTAAATAGGATAAATCAGTATCTCACCGCCCGTAATCCATTTGGTCCTTGTCCTTTCCGGCTCGTCGGCACTGAGACTCTGTTTTCTGAGCTCCTTTGATAGGCTGGTCTCCGAACTCTTTGTATAAAGGAAGAAACCACCCAGCGAGAGAAAATCGAACGGATGGAATATAATCTCTCCGCCCGCAGGTATCGACTGCGAATATCTGTCGGCGATGGAGATTCCTCCGCCAAGACTGAGTTCGAGTTTCATATTGAGCGGATATGCCTTGTTCTGCAGTGCCCTTATACTCTCATTTTCACCTGCAAATGCGGTTGCGGACAAAATAACTATCAGCAGCAGGGAAAGGATGGCGGGATACAATTTGTTCATATCTTCCTCCTAAAGGAATTGTTATGAAATTGGTAAATAACATATTTATAAAATTCAAGTCAATAAAAATCCGATGAAATACTCAAATAGTTCAAGTATCATTACCGGATAAAATCAGTGCTTGTGCTTATGTTTGACAGCCTTCTTAACTGACTTTCTGATTTCAATAAGTTCACCTGCCGGACCCGGAACCGCGCCCTCCACATAGATGAGGTTGTTCTTGGGGTCGATCTTATAGATCCTGAGATGCTGGATTGTTACCTGTTCGTTACCGTAATGGCCGGCCATCTTCTTGCCTTTCATAACTCTTCCGGGCCATTCTCTGTTACCTATCGAACCGGGGTGCCTTCTGTAGAAGTGTGTACCTCTTGTCATCGGAAAACCCGCGAAGTTCCACCTCTTCATAACACCGGCAAAACCCCTGCCCTTCGTTGTACCCGTAACATCCACAAAATCGCCTTTGCCGAAAACGGTCTCTACCTTTATCTCCTGACCTATCTGGTATGTTTCGAGAGCCGACTTGTCGATTCTGAATTCCCTGAGGTATTTCTGAGGAGCTACATTCTGCTTCCTGAAATATCCCTCGGCCGGTTTAATAAGATTCTTCTGCTTCTCGGTCTCATAACCAAGCTGAAGAGCGGCATAACCGTCTTTCTCAAGTGTTCTCTTGTTTACCACCGTACAGGGTCCGGCTACTATAACCGTAACGTTGTGGGCATTCCCGTACTCATCAAAAAGAGTGGTCATTCCTGCTTTTTTTCCTAAAATACCTGATAACATCGCTTCCTCCTTGAGTTACTTTTTATTAAAATTCTTGATAATATCAGTTCCTGCAAATATTGCCTGACTCTGTAATTCCTCTTCTATTCTGATAAGCTGGTTGTATTTTGCAAGACGCTCCGAACGTGAAAGTGAACCTGTCTTTATCATTCCACAACCCATAGCAACCGTAAAGTCCGAAATAAACGGGTCTTCGGTCTCTCCGGACCTGTGAGATACCACCGTAGTGTAACCAACCCTTCTTGCAAGATTGATTGTGTCTATAGTCTCACTGACAGACCCGATCTGATTGAGTTTGATCAGAATCGAATTTGTTACGCCTCTTCTGATACCTTCCCTGAGTCTTTCGATATTGGTCACAAAGAGGTCATCTCCGATAAGCTGAATCGAAGAGCCAAGTTTATCGGTCATTATCTTCCAGCCTTCCCAGTCATCCTCTGCCATTCCGTCTTCGATTGAGACAAGCGGGAATTCATTTACAAGTTTCGAATAGAATTCGACCATCTCTGCCGGAGTCATATCTTTGCCTTCCGTCTTCATCTCATAGACCTTCTTCTCGCTGTTATAGAATTCGCTTGCAGCGGGGTCCAGAGCCAGAAAGACATCCTTGCCGGGTTTAAGACCTGCCTTTTCTATAGCCGAAACAATAAGAGATAGTGTCTCCCTTGTATTTGCAACCTTCGGGGAGAAACCTCCCTCGTCACCGACGGCAATACCAAGTCCCTTTGATTTGAGAATCGATTTCAGCGAATGGAAGACCTCAGAGCCGTATCTTACTGCCTCGGCAAAACTTTTTGCACCTGCCGGAACAATCAGGAACTCCTGAAATTCAAGCGGATTATCCCCGTGTTTTCCGCCGTTGAGAATATTCATAAAAGGAGTCGGAAGCAGAAAACTGTTTACGCCACCAAGATACCTGTAAAGCGGTATTCCAAGTGCATATGCAGCGGCCCTTGCGGCGGCCATAGATACAGAGAGTATCGCATTCGCACCCATTTTCCCCTTGTTGGGAGTACCGTCATACTCAATCATAAGTCTGTCGAGCTCTCTCTGCTCGGTAGCAGGTATCTTCTTTGGAATTATTACCGCACTTGCCATTACACTTACATTTTCCACAGCCTTTCTGACACCTTTACCCATATATCTTGATTTGTCGTCATCCCTCAGTTCGAGTGCCTCGTGCACACCCGTCGATGCACCTGACGGAACCGCGGCACGTCCGATAACCCCGCACTCCAGCACGACATCAGTTTCAATAGTAGGAAATCCCCTCGAGTCCAGAATCTCCCTTGACCTTATCTCAACAATCCTGAGTTCTCTTTCGCCTGTAAACATAATAAATACCTCCGTTCTTACTTAAGTTTGAGTGAATGAACAGGAGCCAATTCAAAACCAGCAACCTGCCATTTGTCTGATGACTTTTTCAGGTGTACCAGATATTTGACATCTCCCGTCACACTCGAAGATGGATACCATTCCCTTCTTGAAAGTATAATATCTGCCTGATCATTTCCTTTCGGCAACACATCCAGAATATTGAAACTTTCTACGCTCATACCGGTCCTTCTGTCCTTGACGGATACAGTACTCAGGAATTTTTCATCGGTCTTCCCGCTTGAAAAGAAGGAATCAATCCCCTCATAGTCCTCTATCAGCATCTTATCCAGAAGGGGTTTTATACTCTCCGCTATCTTCTTTTTGAGTTCTTCCTTGCCAAAATACTCTTTTGCGTATTTGCCGAGTTTCGATTCTGGGAATTTCTCCGAAAAATTCTTCATAATCTCAAGTTCTTCCTTCTCGATATTCGAAAAATCTCTGGTCTTTACTCTCACAATCTCGTAGACACGCTCCGAGGATTTTTCGGCAAACTGAGAGGTCCCGAAATTCGTAAGAATATCGATGTAATTTTTCAGGGCACACTTGCTGTCGCTGAATTTCTCACATCTCTGTGCCTCGTTGAACCTGCTCTCTGCCGGATCGCAGGAAAAAAGTAATAGCGACAATAACAAAATACAAACGACTCTCATCATCTTTACACCCTCCTGAAAAATATGAGCCTCCTTACCTACCCTCCCCGAAAACACGGAGTCAACTCCTAACACATAAAGTAATAATTGGCAATAAAAAGATTACAGACAGAGGACAATTTGATAGTTCAGGATTTTACGAGCACGATATCACCGGCAGCGGCGAATCTGTCCCCCACTACTATCAGGATACCGTAAACAGATGGATTTTTTATAGCAGATTCGGCAACCCTTCCGATATCATCAGGATTCTTAACCATATTCCCGAATGCTGTAGCCGCCGCGTCAGAAAATGCTGCACTCCTCGATATAACAACACATGCATCGGTAATACCGAAACTTTTTGACGGTCCGACAGTAGCAGACGAGGTACAGATACCAAGAGGCTGGTCGAGTCTTGAGATTTCGATTGCTATCTTCTCCGAAAGCGGTGATTCACCGGCAAAGACAAGGACATTCCGTTTTTTTTGTGTATAGAGAAATATATCTCCTCCGTTTTCGACAATAACCTCCTTGCGTAAACCCCCGAGTCTTTTGAGAATATATCTGCCTGTAAGCTCTGCAATTGCACCTGCAACCGAAGCCATAGGGCCTACCCCTGCCATTGCTGAAGACTCAGCCATCAGAACGGCTACCGGCGGCATATTTTTTTTTACGGGAACCGGCACAAGACTTTCCAGAAACTCCGAATCCTGACTGATATAATCCTCGAGGTCTCTGCGGATTTTCTTGAGATAATCTCTTACATCGTATGAGAAATCCTCGGGTGCAAGTATCAGGAGGTCTGATTCCTTTATCCTGACTTCGAACTTCAGCAGGTCCTGAGGGTCCGAAACCTGCCTGTAATATCTTTCGACATACTCCATCAGAACGAAATATTTATTACCTTCATAGGACAGGCGTGAATGCACATTTCGCAGAGGACACATTTTTCCTGATCAAAGACGAGTTCAAAGCTTTTTCTGTCAATGGAGAGTGCCCCAGAACGGCAAACTGAGGTACAGGCACCGCAGTCTATACAGTTCTCCTCATCCCTGACAATCTCCTTGCTGATGGGTTCAATCCTGACCCCGAGTGATTTCAGGAAATTAATACCTTTATTGAGTCTCTTTTCATCTGAGGCAGAAAACTCAACCACGAGTTTTCCGGTCTCATTGGGAAGTACCTTTGCAAAAAGTATATTGACGGCCACATCATATTCCTTAATCAGTCTGTACATTACGGGCTGACCGACAAGTTTCTGGGAAAAAGTAAGCATCACACGCTTTCTGAAAATCTGCCTTCTTTCTGCCTTTTTAGCGGTTTTTTTCATATTCCACCTCTAAATCCTCAAGGTCTCTGATTTCAAGCGGTTTCACATTCTGATTTTTCGGAAGGGGCTGTACATAATTGCTCAGAAAGAATTCTCCCTTAAGTATCCACTTTTTCAGTTCCGTGGCGATTTCACGTGCCATTTTGTAACTTGATATAGGAGCCGTCTTTACCTCCCTCCCCTGAATTACGACAGAACCCGAGCGCAACTGTTTATAATTAACAATTCCAAGAGCTGGTCTCTTCCTCCGTCCTACAGAATAATCCAGCACCGGTACCTGTATATCCTCGTCTCTTACAAGCACATTTCTGAAAATCTTTTCGTTTATTACCGGAATCGGAACCCCGAGCCCTACATACATCGAGACGCCGTATCTCTCAAAAACGGCCGCCCTCATATACCGCCTGTTCATCTTCTTTATATCCCCTATCACCGCAAGCGTGCCTGCCCCTCCAATGGGAATTCCCTTCTCATTTCTTGCAACTGACGGTGAATGCTGTGTCCCCTCCCATGCAACATATCCCTGAGCTCCTCCGAGAAATATCCTTGTACCAATCCCGATTGTTTCATAAAACGGGTCATTCAGGAGCGGGCTGAGCTGACCGGCAGAGCAATAGGTTGCATTCGCCATTTTCGGATAGAGAATACCCATATATGTATAAATCGTCCTGTCTGATGTATTTATTGCAACCGTATAATTCTGATATGCATTTCTGGGATTAAAGATATACGCCTGATTCAGCATCTGACGATTGATATACGTCTCGATCTCCCTGAGGGGATAGCAATCGGTGCCATACGAGGTTGCCCTCAGTCTGACGGGTTTGTCAGCAATTAAGTCCTCGATTACGTGTGCACCTCCGTACTCAAATCCTCTCGATTCAGAGAGTTCGGTCGCCCCGATATAGGCATCAACTGCGGCAATACCTGTATACGCAGGTACATCATTGAGCCAGACCTTCTGCATCTTTATAGGCGGGTCAGAATGTCCGAAATTCAGGAATGCCCCTGTCGAGCACATAGGTCCGAAGGTCCCGGTGGTTACGACATCCACCTTTCTGAAGGTATTCTCATACCCGTCAGATTCTGCCATAGATAAAATCTCTTCGGCAGTTGCCACAACGACATTCCCGCATCTTATTTTTTCATTAATCTCCTCTATTGACCTTTCAAAAGCCATAACAACTCCCTATAAGTTATTTAATTGTATAAAACAATTGCTACTTTAAGTCAAATCAAAAGATACTGAGTCTCACAAGAGAAGACTTGACATAAATTTCAACCCGAAATAAAATAGTTTTATGCAGAAAAATGAAAAAATTATATTTCTGTTGGTCGTTTCTATTGTTATCCTGTGGATTCTTTCTATCCTTACCGGAATACCATCAGGGACATATACTGTTTACCGCGAATTAGCCGTCGGTCTAATACTCATTATATACTTTATTTACTTTAACTATACCTTTGTGAGAAAATGGCAGAAGAGAATCGAGGAATCGGATTCAGTTGAAACCGCACTGGCAAAACACAACTACTTCCCTATCTGCACTTCCGAGGAAGGAGTTATAATATACTGCAATGATAAATTCCTTAAACTGCTGGGATACAGCGAAATGGTATTTGTCGCCGGCAGACATCTGCGCGAGATATTTAATAAGGATACATATGCAGAGATAGAGAACTTTATGAAAAGCAGTGAAAATATGGCAGTAAAATATATAAGCGGGTACATATACAACAGATTCAGGTCTTATATCGCCGTAAATACCATCGTCCAGAAGTTCGTTATTAACGGTAAGAAATATGAGCATTTCGAGATCGTAAGCGAAGAATTTCTGAATCTTATTACCGATTATCTGCCGAAAAATCTCACAAATGTGCTCAACAGCATCGAAGATGCAATCGTTTTTATGGACACAAAGCAGAATATCAAATGGATAAACGTTTCAGGTCAGCATCTTCTCAATTCCGACCCGAAAGAAAGTCTGACAGGGAAGAAATGTTACGAGGCTTTCTGGGGTAAAAATGAGAATTGTGATAACTGTATAGCCAGTACGGAGGTTAAGAACGCGCAGAAATATGAGACCAATACACAGCTTCCCAACGGCAGATATATATTCATAAGATGCGAACCTGTCAGGGATGAGAAGGGGGAACTTACCGGAATTATCATAATTGTCAGAGATATTACAGAGGAGAAGGAATCAGAGAAGAAAAGGCTGGAAACAGAGAACAGGCTTGCAATCATTGCAGAACAACTGCCAACACTTATATGGACAACCGATGAAAATCTGAGACTTACCTATGTAAACGGGACTATACTGAATCTCTTGAAGATATCTACTGAAAATATGCTTGGAAGAACTTTCTACGAACTCTTCGATACAAATGACCCCGAACACCCTGTGATCAAGCACGCACTTCTTGCCCTGACCGGAGAGACAGGTTCGTATCAGATCAGGATTATGGGAAGAAATTATATTGTGTACTACAAGCCTTTTATCAATACCGAAGGCAGGATTACAGGGTGTGCAGGTGTCTCACAGGATATTACCGAACTGATTCAGGTCCAGAAGGAACTGGAAGAGAGAAATCAGATTCTTGCACTCATTGGCGGAATCAACAGAATTATCTCAAATTCGAAATCCGAGGACCAGCTGACAGATGAGATTATTTCCCTGATGAGCAGGAACAACAACATAAAAAATGTCGTATATTTTTCAAAAGACAACAAAAGAGACTCAATTGTAATTAATAAATCAGCAAAGAAAGACCGATTAACGGAGTATCTTTCGGAAATAAAGCTGAGTGAATCAGATACATCCTCAAATCCCGTCGTCCTCTGTTATCTCGATATGGAGATAAAGAAAATCAATGATGCAGAGAAGGACCTGAATGACTCGCCTCTAGGATCCGTCTTTGCTGAATGCGGTTACAAATCAGCGATATTCATTCCTGTAATTGTTGATACAAGGGTCTATTCTATTCTGGCACTTGTGTCAGATAATAAATCCTCCTTTAAGAACTCCGATTATTATATCAATATCGCCGGAGATATCAGTGTCGCAATATCAAACTTCATCCTGCAGGAAAGACAAAAGGAAAATGAGGAGATTATCAGAAAGAACCAGATGATGATTGTAAAGGCTCAGAAATATGAATATGCCTCGAGATTCGCCTCGAGTCTTGCCCACGACTTCAACAATATTCTTTTCAGTATAAAAAGTTATCTCGAGATAATCCGCGCAGGCATAAATACAGACAACAGGACAGAAAATTATCTGAATCAGATAAATCTGGCAATCCAGAAAGGCGGAGAACTCACTTCATATCTTATGAAATATTCTACCTACGAATCCATGGTAAAGGAGACAACCTCTGTCTCTGTTTTATATAAATCCTTTCAGGAGAGGCTCTCGGAGCTGTGCAGAACAAAATCGGTGAGTTTCTTCAGTGAAAACCGTTGCCCTGATCTTTCTGTTCTGTGTGATAAGGAGAAACTTACAGAGGCAATAGAACTCTGCGCAAGATATCTGATTAACAGAACCAGAATTGACTCACCTCTGTCTCTGACAATTGACACAATCTTTATTCAGCCTCAGATAACCGCATCAGGTGAGGAGAATCAGGAGAACATGATCAAGATCGAACTTATGTCGGGGACAGTCCTGTCTGATGAGATTCTCTCCGATGATATATTCGAAATAAAACTGCTCGGACAGAAAGACGAACAACCCGAATTCAACCTACCCGTAGTTAGCAATATAATAAGACTTCACGGCGGTTATATCTATTCGGACAGGAGCAGAGAGAAAAGCGGTTTCATAATCATATTGCCGCTGATATATGACAAATCAGACAGCAGCATCAGGAAGTTCATAATACCCGAAAACGACAGGAATATTATGATTGTCGAGGATGACCCTTACGTAAAAGAACCGCTTGAGATTATCCTCAAGGACCTGAAATGCAACATTCTTACCGCACCCGACGGTGCGGAGGCACTCAAACTTGCCGCAAGTATCAATTTCAATATTCACCTGCTGATAACCGACGTCGAGATGCCCGTAATCGACGGAATCACCCTTGCAGAGGAAATCCATAAGAAAAACAGCAAAATCAAAATTATCTATATGTCGGGCTATATCAAGGATTTTGCCTCCTGATTTTCCCACTTTTAAATCCTAAAAAGTTAACTTGTTGATTTAATTGGATAATAGATGTAGTCAATTAGTGTGAAACCGCACTACCATAGATTAAGACTTGTTAAAACGAAATCCAGATCAACTGCTGTTCAGGT
>DYEF01000044.1 GCA_020725805.1 Bdellovibrio sp. | reverse complement strand
TGGGGTAGAAATTGAAGAAATATGTATGTTTAAAAGTAGTGTTTCCCTCTGTAGAGTTGGGGGAATTTTTTATCAAGAGGTCTCTGGGATACCCCATTTTCCATATATCCCAGTGCAACGCAAAAAGCTCTATCAAATTGTTAAATTTCTTATTATTTTGTTTGCCTGAAAACAAAAATTTAATATAATACTGCAACTTTTGAGGAGGTCAGGTTATGCCGGAACTCAGAAAAGACCCCATTATCGGAAGATGGGTGATTATTGCCACGGAGAGAGCCAAGAGACCGAGTGATTTCAAGGTCAGTCAGGAGAAACCGAAGGGAGGATTCTGCCCTTTCTGTGAAGGGAATGAGGATAAGACGCCCCCCGAGATTATGGCTTACAGGAAGAATGGTTCACAGCCCAATACCCCCGGCTGGATTGTCAGGGTTGTTCCCAATAAATTTCCGGCACTTATGATTGAGGGCGGAATAAACAGGGAAGGACTCGGAATCTATGATAAAATGAACGGGGTAGGTGCGCACGAAGTCATAATCGAGGGTACGAGTCACGAAAAGGCACTTTCGGATTTTGCCGATGATGAGGTTGAATCGGTCCTCTGGGCATACCGTGACAGGATTATCGACCTCAAGAAGGATACCAGATTCAAGTATATTATGATCTTCAAGAATCACGGAGAGGCGGCAGGTGCCTCACTCGAACATACCCATTCACAACTGATTGCATTACCGATTGTCCCGAGGAATGTAGCAGAGGAAATGAACGGTGCGAAGGACTATTATTCATATAAGGAGAGGTGTATTTTCTGCGATATAGTGAGGCAGGAGAAGAATGACAAGTCAAGGGTTGTTTTTGAAAACGATGATTACCTCGTTATATGCCCGTTTGCACCCAAATTTCCTTTCGAAACATGGATACTCCCGAAGACCCATCAGACACATTACGAGGACGGTCAGGTCAAGGAATACAAGAACCTTGCAAAGGCACTCCGCACGACACTAAAGAAGCTTGCAATAGCCCTCAACAATACCCCGTACAATTTCATCATTCACAACACCCCTATTATGACCGAAAAGAATATACCTTATTATCACTGGCATATCGAGATTATGCCTTCTTTAACGAAGGTTGCAGGTTTTGAATGGGGTTCAGGGTTTTACATAAATCCCACACCCCCCGAGAATGCGGCTCAGCATCTGAGGGATATTCAGGTCTGATTCAGGCGGATTTCTGATATATTGCAAGATAGTGGGTTATTCCAAGACCTTTTACAGACAATTTCCTATATCCTGATTTTTCAAAGATTCTGCTAAGTTCCTTTTCGGATATCCTTTCGCCAACAGGAGGTCCTATCAACGGTATATATTTTCTGAATTCCGCAATTATTACTTTTGCGTTTGGTCTGAGAATTCTGTTCAGGTTTTCTATTGTGATATCCGCTTCGTTGTTTGCATAAAAACCGTGCATTACATTTATCATAAAGGCAGCATCGAAGAAGTTTTCCGGCAGCGAATTTGTCTTCGTAAAATCTTCGTTAATACAGGTGATATTGCTTATGTTTTCATTTTCAGTTCTTCTTATCAGCTCATCAATCCCTTCCCTGAATATATCGATTGCATATATCTTTTGGGCATCTGTATGTCTGCTCAATGCAACGGCAAAATCCCCGTATCCGCAGCCGATATCAATAATGTTTTTGGCATTTTTGATTGTGGACAGTCTGATTATCTTCTCATAGTCGAGAATTTTTGCACTGGATTTTCCGCTGTGATGGTGTCTCTTCATATTAACCTCCCTTCAGGACCCTGCTTATACCGGCGGGATCATTAAAAGTCAAAACAATATAGTCAAAAACGGGTAAACAGTTTATATAATTCTTGACCTTGCTATTATATTATTGTAAAGAGTTTGTTATTATATTTGCCGTTAAGGAGGTATTTGATGAAGCTTTTCAGGATTTTCTTTATCTTATCTTTTCTCTGTATTCTTTCTGCCTTTGCAGGTGCTGCGGAAAAGGACGAACTCATTTTTGAAGAGGATATACCAAAACTGAAGTTTCTTGAACTGCACGGCTATTTCAGGCTGAGAGGAGATGTCTTCTACAGGCTTGACCTCGGGACATTCAACTGGGTCGATTCATCATATACAAGCAGAATACTGCCACCGATATCGGGCAGGTCAGGCGGCTCAACTAATAATCCGGCATCGGCAGACCAGAAACCTATGGATAATTCGGATACACTTGGGGGCGCAAATATGAGGTTCAGGCTGGAACCGATACTGAATGTCAGCGAGGACATAAAGATTCTGTCCCAGATTGACATTCTGGACAATCTGATTCTGGGCTCCACTCCCGAGGCTTATCAGGGGACTACAGGTCTCAACGAATATTATCCGCTTCCGATGTTTTCACAGTCGCAGGTTGCACCTCACAAAGGGTATAATTCCTATGCGGATTCCTTAACGGTCAAGAGAGTATGGGCAGAGGTTATGACACCTTTTGGTCAGCTCAGATTCGGAAGAATGCCTTCCCACTGGGGACTGGGTGTCCTTGTGAATGACGGAAACTGTTTTGACTGTGACGGAGGTTCGACCGCAGACAGGATAGCATTTGCAACCAAGATATTCGGCCATTATATCGTCCCGGGGATTGACTTCGTATCTGAAGGGGCAAACACAAAACTTATAAGCCCTGTGACCGATTATCCGCTTGAACAGTACTATGTGCCGACCGATGCGGACCAGAGGGACGATGTGACACAATATCTTCTGGCAATCGTAAAGAAATATTCGAGGGAAGAGGAGAGAGAACTGCTCGAGAACGGAAAATATGTCCTGAGTTACGGCGTTTACAATGTGTTCCGTAATCAGGCTTATGATTATCCGAAGTATTATTCGGAAGGTCAGATACCGGCAAGTTATAAGGATATTGCCTTCAGGAAGGCGCAGATTTATATAGGTTCGCCTTGGATAAAATTTGTCAGAAACAGACTGCACCTTGAAACCGAGTTCGATTTTATCATCGGCAGTCTCGGGGATGCCACCAATCCCGAACCCGATTATCCTCAGGGTCCGAAAGATGTGGATAAGGATATCGAAATTTTCCAGTGGGGCGGGGTTGTGAAGGGGCACTACAAGTTTCTCTCCAACGAATCCTTAAAGGTGGGGCTCGAGTTTGGTATTGCGAGCGGTGACGATGCGCCCGGCTGGGGACTTCAGGCACTTCAGAAACCGGCTACAATTGTAATCAAGGATGCAAACGGACAGGTCGTAAAACAGTTCGATTCCTATGGTTCATCTCCTTTTGGCCCGAAACAGTTCGGGGACTTCAAATTTGTGGACAACGGAAAGGAATGGACGGTGAAGGACAGGAATATCACCAATTTCAGGTTCAATCCTGATTACCGTATCGACCTGATACTCTGGAGAGAGGTAATGGGTCAGCTTACAGATGCCTGGTACGTCAAACCCTCCGTGGATTATACAATAGTCGAGGGCTTCAATGCGGGTCTCGATATTATCTATTCACAGGCAATATATGATGAATCGACTCCGGGTGACGGCAAGGCTTTGGGTCTGGAGTTCGACCTCCATCTCAGGTATGAGAGTGACGATAATTTTATTGCGGGTCTGGACTACGGATTCCTGATACCGTTTTCGGGTATGGATAACCTCGGGGCAGACAGGATGACGGGTAAGGCAAATAATCTGCCGCAGGAACAGGACCTCTCGACCGAGACCGCCCAGAGAATCAGGGGATATCTGGGTATCAAATTTTAGTCAAAATTTTATTGATTATCCGCGTTTTTTTTGCTAACTGATTACGCCCTCTTTCTAAAGAAAGGAGTGTGGGATGTTTAATGTTGACATAATAAGAAATCAGGTAGTTGCACAGGCTCAGGGAGGAGGAGGGATTATGGAGATGCTCTTCCCGCTCCTTATTGTATTTGCAATATTTTATTTTCTGATGATCAGACCGCAGCAGAAGCAGATGAAGAAGCATAAGGAAATGCTGGATAACCTGAAGAGGGGAGATAATATTGTGACCAACGGCGGTATAATCGGAAAGATTTATCAGATAAACGGCAATCTTGTGATGCTTGAGGTAGCCGATGATATAAGGATAAAGATACTCAAGAACCAGATAGCCGGTCTTTATACTTTCGAAAACAACAACAACCCGAAGAAAGAGGAATAGTTTTATGGAAAAAAGCTGGTGGTATAAGTTTTGGTTTATTGTCATTGTTCTGTTCTTTTCGCTCGCCTATCTCATCCCGACATTCATGGGAGAAAAGACACCTGACTGGTATAAGAAGCTCAATGACAGAAGAATCAGGCTTGGTCTCGACCTCCAGGGCGGTATGCATCTCGTTCTGGGTGTCGATATCGAGAAGGCGATATCCGATAAGGCAGATTCGTTTGCTACTGACCTCGAGAGTATTCTGAAGGAGAAGGGTCTTGAATTTTCAAAGATTGAGCGCATCGAAGATACATATCAGATTAAGGTCACTTTCAAGACACCTGAATATGCCGTTTCTTTCGAGGAGAAGGTTCTCAAGGAGTATCCGCAATATACTCTCGTCAGCAGGAACGGCAGTGAGGTAACATTCGATTTCAATGAGCAGTATGTCGATAATCTCAAGAGGACTGCCATCGACCAGGCGATGAAGACACTTACGAACAGAGTCGACCAGTTCGGAGTAGCCGAAAGGTCGATTGCCAAGAAGGGTGACAATGCGATTCTTGTTCAGCTCCCGGGACTGACAGACCCTGAGAGAGCAAAGGGTCTTCTGGGACAGACGGCACAGCTTGAATTCAAGATGGTGGAAGATACAGTGGATATTTTTTCTCCATATAAGGACAATCTCCCTGAAGGGATTACGGCCGACAGATACGTATTTGAGGGCAAAGACGGACAGCCGGTTACCGAATATTATCTCGTTTCAAAGGATAAGGATAAGCTTCTGAATTTCATTAAAGGTATAGATACGAAAGGTTATCAGGTGGTTCTAGGGAAGGAGCAGAGAGAACTGGAGACATATTACAAGACATTTGTTGTTCAGAAGAAAACTCCGCTTACCGGAGAATTTATTACGGGTGCCGATGTCTTTATAGACCACGAGGAGAACAGACCTTATGTGGGGCTCTCCTTTGATGTTCAGGGGGCAAAGATATTCGAGAAACTGACAGCGGATAATATAGGAAGAAGGATGGCGATCGTGCTGGACAATATTGTTGATTCTGCACCTGTCATCAAGGAGAAGATCGCGGGCGGCCATGCGAGGATTACTCTTGGTTCGATGAAGTCTTATGAGGAACTTCTCAACGAGGCGAACGACCTCGCAATTGTGCTTAGAAGCGGTGCACTCCCTGCGCCTGTGGAGATACTCGAAGAGAGGACTGTCGGACCAACGCTTGGTAAGGATTCCATAGACAGGGGAATAAGGTCCATAGTAATAGGTACTCTGCTGGTTCTTCTTTTCATGATGGTCTATTATAAATTGTCGGGACTGATTGCGGATTTTGCACTTGCCCTGAACCTCTTTCTGATTCTTGCAGTAATGGCATTCTTCGAGGCGACTCTCACCCTCCCGGGTATGGCAGGGCTTGTCCTCACACTCGCTATGGCTGTCGATGCGAATGTTCTTATAAACGAGAGAATCAGGGAGGAGATAAGGGCAGGCAAGACTCCGAAGGCGGCAATAGAAGTCGGATACGGAAGGGTCTTCTGGACTATTTTCGATGCAAACCTCACGACTCTTATATCAGCAATAATTCTCTTCCAGTTCGGGACCGGTCCCATCAGGGGTTTTGCGGTTACTGTTACAATCGGGCTTGTTGCATCTATGTTTACTGCGATAGTTGTTACAAGACTGATTATGGACAGGATTTATCATTCACACAAGATTGAAAAGATAAGCATATAAGGAGAAGTTATGTTAGAGTTAATTAAGCCGGGAACAAATTTTGATTTTGTTGGCAAGAATAAATTCTTTGTCTCTCTGTCTGCAATACTTGTGGTAATTTCACTTGTCTTTCTCTTTTCGATGGGACTCAATTTCGGTATCGATTTCTCCGGAGGTACAGAGGTTCATCTCAAGTTTGACAGGGCTGTGCCGGTGGACCAGATCAGAGGAATCGTTGAAAAATCAGGTTATACAAAAGCAAACATACTGTCGATCGGTGATGAGCAGAAGGAATATGTTATAAGGGTAGCCGAATTTGCCTCCATCAAGGATTCCGATGCTCAGAGAATCAAGGAACTCGTAATCGGGAAGTATGGCAGTGAGAAGATAAAGAAATTCAAGTTTTCAGGTGAGGCCGGAGATAAATTCGAGATAAAATTCAGTGAAGAAACGGATGTGTCGAGCCTCAAACAGTTTCTTATCTCTAACGGTGTGGATTGCATCGACATCAAGAGAGAGGGGAAGACCACAGAGTTTCAGTATCTTGTGATTCTTGCCGGAATATCCAAGAAGATACAGGAGGCCATTGAAAAGGAAATATCGGGGATAAAGGTAGAAATCATAGGTGTGGATGCCGTGGGTCCTCAGGTCGGGAAGGATTTAAGGACCAGCGGACTGCTGGCTGCAATCTATTCATTGATTGCCATTACTATATATGTTGCTTTCAGATTTGATTTCAGGTTTGCACCCGGCGCATTTATATCCCTTCTGCACGACGGTATTATTACTTTAGGTGTAATTGCACTTTTGAGATTCGAATTTGATATGACGGGTCTTGCAGCTATAATGACACTCTTAGGATATTCGATAAATGATACCATAGTTGTCTATGACAGGGTCAGGGAGAATCTTGTTAAGCACAAGACAAAGACTCATCCGGAGATTATAAATATCAGTGTCAACGATATGCTTGGCAGAAGCATAATCACCTCTCTTACAGTTCTTATTGTTGCCGGTGTTCTTCTTTTTTACGGCGGGCATACACTCAGGACATTCAGCTTTGTGATGTTTTTCGGAGTTATTATCGGTACATATTCTTCAATATATATCGCTGCACCCATATCTTTGTATGTTGAAGGTATTATCAATTCCTACAGAATGAAGGCCCTGAAGAAATGAGATAATATGAGATGCTTTTAGGAAAGGGAAGGACATACAGGTGGCTTTATAATGAGGCAGAGACCGGTAAACTCAGGGCATTATCAGAAGGTCTCAGGATAAATCAGTCTGTTGCAAAAATTCTGCTGAACAGGGGAATTTCCGGGGTGGATGATGCCGTAAGATTTCTGAGGTCGGATATTAAGGACCTTCTCCCGCCTGAAAATATGAAGGATATGGACAGGGTTGTTGACCGGGTAATTGAGGCAATCAGGAAGAGAGAGACCGTTTTTATCTACGGTGACTATGATGTGGATGGTATCACTTCCATTTCGATTCTGCTCAATTTCTTCAGGCATCTCAAAATGGAGGTCTTTTACTATATACCCGACCGTCAGAGTGAAGGTTATGGCCTAAACAAGGATGCTATTGATAAGATTGTGCTTGAAGGGGCAAAACTTATCATATCGGTTGACTGTGGTATCAGCGCAAGGGAAGAGATCAACTATGCCCGGCAGAAATACAATGTGGATGTTATTGTAATCGACCATCACAGGGTAGTTGGAGACCTGCCGGCGGCGTATGCCATTCTGGACCCGTACCGTGATGACTGTGAATTCGGTTTCAAGCCTCTTGCTGCTGTCGGGGTAGTATTTTATTTTCTCATTGCTCTGAGAAAGAAACTCAGGGAGACCGGACTCATATCTGTTTCGGGACAGCCGAATCTCAAGGATTATCTGGACCTCGTTGCGCTTGGCACTGTTGCGGATATAATGCCTCTTAAGGGCGAAAACAGGATTCTTGTAAAACACGGGCTCAAGGTAATAAATAAAAACAAGAGGATTGGTCTGTCACAGCTGGTTCAGAGCTGTGCAGGCAAATTCGAAAAGATATCAAGCAAGGAGATAAGTTACAGGATTGCGCCTAGGCTGAATGCCGCCGGAAGAATCGAAGACCCCCGGTATGCCGTTCAGCTTCTTACTACAGACGACCCGGAAGTGGCGAGAAAGCTTGTTGCAGAACTCAATAATCACAATTCCAAGAGACAGCGGATTGAGGAGGAGATTTTCAGGCAGGCGCTTGAACAGATAGAGAGAATAAAGGATATTGAACAACGCTCAAGCATTGTTCTGGCATCAGAAAACTGGCATATAGGTGTAATCGGGATTGTTGCATCCAGGATTTCACGTAAATTCAACAAACCTTCTATACTCTTTTCTGTGAAGGACGGGATTGCCAAGGGTTCCGGAAGGAGTGTTGGTGCATTTGACCTGATAGAAGGAATCAAAAAGTGCAGCAGATATCTTCTGGAATACGGCGGACATAAGAGTGCCGTGGGACTTAGTCTTGGTGTTCAGAATCTGGATGAATTCAGGGAGGCATTTGAGGCGGTTGTAAGAGGGAGCGCCGAATATATTCGGGAACTTCCCGAGATAGTAGTGGATGATATGCTGGAGCCCTCTGATATCGGCAGGGATTTTTTCAGCCATTTGGAACAGCTTGCCCCGTTCGGTAATGAAAATCCTGAACCTGTATTTTACTCGGCCGGTTACAGGGTACTCTCGTATCGTTATCAGAAGGGAATCGGGATACTTCAGCTCAAAAAGAACGGCAGACAGGAGACCGGTCTGATATGGGGAGAGGAAGATATGCTGAACAGTATTCCCGAAAACATTAATATAATTTACACGCCTTTTCTGGATAGCTTTCAGAACACGGAGATACTCAAACTAAGGATTCTGGACTTCTCAGAGGCATAGGACCAGTCGCAAATTGAATCTTCCGAATGAAGGAATTTCTGAGCGGATATATGAATTTTGCCGGGACATAAAGGCAATTATATCCCGATTTGAGCGATTGTGCAGACAGTAAACAGATTGAAACGGGATTAATAATACTAACAATACTGAATATACCCCAAAATTTTGGTATTTTTAGAGATTAAATTTGCAGGGATTATTGATTTTACTACTATCTAAAAGTAATCTGACTCTCTAAGCCTCTTGTTTCCTTATGTTTGCAAGGACTATGTAAACAAAATGCCC
>DYEF01000043.1 GCA_020725805.1 Bdellovibrio sp. | reverse complement strand
GGGACGGATTATCTGAAGTACTTAAAATCATTATGAAAAGGATAAAGCAGATGCTTAGTAAAGAGAAAAAAGTGAATAAAAACCAGCTAAGATTTAGTTTTGCGGAGGATGTATGAAAAATTTTGGGGTATTTCCAGATAATACTAACAATATAGTTGAAAAAATAAAAAAACACTATAGAATAATAACCTGACAGGGAGTGGATAATAATGATGAGCAATATAATAAAAAATATCTTTGCAATTGCAGTAATAGTCCTATTGGCATCCTGCAGTTCGTCGGAAGGTTGCAAGAACGATTCTGACTGCCCCAAAGGAAGTAAATGTATTAAAGAGAAGTGTTATTCTAATTCAATTACACCGGACCCGCAGGTTATAGACCCGAGTACAGGTTGTTCGAAGGATCAGGAATGCGGAACCTGCAAGAGGTGCGATGACGGAATCTGTCGGCCGGTTGAGGGGTGTGATGCCGGGGTTGTTATTCTGGATGCAAGCAGGGATATTATAAGACCGGATGCCGAAGATGCTGAGGATACAGGGGATACCGGAGATATCACGACCGATGTGCCGGATGCAGGTTCGGATATCTCTGATATCGATGATTTATCTGATCTGGGAGATACCGATCTGACCGATGGCTCTGATATAGGGACAGATATTACAGACCTTTCGGGCTGTGATGCATATTCCACCCTTGCGCTTACGAGCCGTAATCCTCTCGGAAATTTACCGAGAGGTACCCTGATGACTATCAACGGACAGGGGTTTGATAATGAGTGCGGAACGCTTTCAGTAACATTTGAGGGAGACCCGAGTCCTGCAAAGATAACAGAAGTTACATCTTCATATATAAAGGTAATAGTGCCGGGATTCGCCAAGGAAGGTCCGATAACAGTCCGTTCATTCGGTCAGGAGAAACAGCTGTCGGGTTCATCTGGTTTTAAGCTTACGAGGAGGATGTTTTTTTCGGATTACGGTAGTTATACCGAGCCGGGCAATAAGTTTTTTATACTCTCTTTCCCGAACTTTTCCGACTTCAAGGCAGGAATTTATGATTCTGCTGGAAATTCCCCTTATCCCCTTATGCTTGACCCCATAAATCTTATGATACTTGTGGTCTCGTCTAATAATTCAGATAAGGGATATATCCTGTCTGCATATAATTTTGCTGATGCTACTCTGATAAAGTCTGTTGTGAATGCAAATGATGATGTGGCCATTACGAGGGCAAGAATAGACTCCGAAAGAAACCTGATATACCTTACCGGCGGCAACGGGGCTCTGTATATTCATAAGGCAGGTACACTGGAATTCGCGGACAAGATACCTCTGGGAACAAACCTGTTCGGTATAAGTGTTGACGAAGAGAATAATCATATTTATCTCTCGGGCAAAAAAGGTGATAATGGCGTGGTTTTCCGAATTAAAAGGGATTCCTATGAAGTTGTTGATTCGTTTATCTACGGTGATTCGGGCTCCATTGGTGTTGATGTAATTCTTCATCCGGTCCTGAAAAAGATGTTCGTAGCTGACTATTATACGGGATATCTCTATCCTGTAAGTCTGAGTGACTTCAGCAGTGAGGTAACTCCTGTTAAACTCGGAGATAATTGCGGACCTATGGCGCTTGCATTGGGCAGAAATATGGAAAAACTGTACGTTGTTTGCAATAATGCTATCTCAGCGGGCGATACAACGGCCTCTGTAAAGGGGTTTTATGCAGATACGATGAATGAGATTGCCGGTTCACCCCTTGATACAAAACTCGTAACGTCAGTAGGGGGAGACAATTCAAGAAGTTCGGTAAATCTCGTCTATGATGACCTTGACGGATATCTGTTCGTAACTACCGGCGCCGACAAGAGAGTCGGTGTAATAGTGGAGAGCACATTTACCTTTCTCTTAACACCTCAGTCTCCCGAAAATACATTTACAAAATCGCCATCGGGCAATTTTGGTATCGCAATAGAGGACTGGTAATGGTTATTTCCGCAAGAAAACCGAAGATTCTAATTGTGGATGATGAGCCCGTAATAAGGGATATACTTACGGAATTTCTCTCACTTGAGGGTTATGATATAGAGACGGCCCATGACGGACTTGAGGCAAGGGAGAAGATACTTTCGGGGAAGTACACAGTCATTCTTTCCGACCTCAAGATGCCTAATCTGGACGGCATGCAGCTGCTGCAGTTTATCAATGACAGGAGGATTCCGGTTGTACCGATTATTATGACCGGATACGGGACAATTGAGACAGCGATTGATGCCATGAAGGCGGGGGCATACGATTATATCCTAAAGCCTTTTAAGATGGAAGATATCATCAGAATCCTTGACAGGGCAATTGAGAGGTACAATCTGATTGCAGAGAATATTCAGCTGAGGGAGGCGCTCTCACTTTACCATATGTCCGAGGAGATGTCCTCAAAACATACTCCCGAAGGGATATTCGAACTGATAATCAGTGCTCTCAGTGAGGCACTCAGTCCTGATGTAATCGAGGTATATGAGATTCAGAAGAACAAGAGTCTCAGGATTATCACGAGGAAGAATCTCTCGCAGGAGGAGAGTCTGCCCAAACTTGACCCCGAGAGGCTGAAATTCATCGCCGCCTCTTCATCTACGACACTTCTCGAAGATGGGAGTTATCCTGAAGGTCTCTTCGTCGAAAATACCCCTGCATCTGCATTGTTTGCACCCATCAAGGTGAATGGAGTAAACCAGTATCTTCTGGCTATCTATAAACTCAGCAGCAATCAGATATTCACGGAAGGTCAGAGAAAGACCGTTCTCACTATTGCGGACAGGTCGGGGGCACATATCGAGAATATTCAGCTTGTGATGAAGATGCAGACCACTTTCAGTGAGACGATTCAGGGTTTTGCAATGGCAATTGAGGCGAAGGACAGATATACGATAGGTCATTCGGAGAGAGTGGCAAAGATTGCCCTAGAACTCTGCAAGGGCCTCGGTCTTTCGGAGGAGGAGACCGGAAGGATATTTCAGGCGGCGCTTCTCCACGATATCGGGAAGATAGGTATCAGATACGAGGAGCTCAATAAACCCGAAAAGCTCACTCCAAAGGAATATGAAATGTTTAAGCTGCACCCCGTAATCGGCAAGAAGATACTTCAGCCTATTACGTTTCTGCAGGATATACTCCCCGATATATATCACCACCATGAGCAGTATGACGGCAGCGGTTATCCCGACGGGCTGAGAGGTGAAGAGATTCCGCTGGGTGCACGTATTCTGGCTATTGCCGACACCTATGATGCTATGACCTCCGACAGACCTTACAGACCGGCCCTTTCCCACGAAATTGCGATCGAAGAGCTCAAAAGATGTGCCGGTACACAGTTTGACCCTAAACTTGTGGAAATTTTTATCGATATTTACAATAACAGAAAGGCCAAGTAATCAGGATGCAGTACAGACTTTTCAGAAAGGCAGTTCTAGGTTATATATATTCTGCGCTCATCTGCACATTGATTATAATTTTTACTCCCAAAATCCTGTCGGACTCATCTGCCACAGTTGTTATTGTAACGGAAGCCATTCTTATAATACTCACAAGTCTTCTGTTCGCGATGTTCTATTCTATCAAGACGACAAGGCAGGTTCTGGAGGTCAACAGGGTTACAGAGCGAATTATTCAGGGGGACCTCTCATACAGGGTTTCGGGCGAATCCCAGAAACTGGAAGTGAAGAGTGAACTTGACCTCCTTCAGAACAGTATCCTCGAACTTCAGAAGAATATCAAACAGCTTGTTATGGGTTTTCACGATGTGTCGGGCAGATTGTATATCGAGGCCGAGAATCTCGATTCGGCAATAAGTCAGGTCTCAATAGGTATCAAGGATATTCTGCATTCGATAAACCAGATAAGCAAGGGGACCGAGAAGCAGAACAATATGGTCGAAAAGACCGTAAAATCCATAGAGGAACTTGCCAAGGGAATAGCAGATATCGAGAGAATGACCCGTGAGACAGAGACCGTCACAAAGAATATTTCTTCCTCAATAAACAATTCAATTTCGAACCTTGAGAGTATATTGAACAATCTGGTGGATTTTCTGGGAAGAATCGAACAGATGGACAAGAAGGTTATTGATTTCTCTACCAGTGCACATTCCATATCCGAGGCAATAGAACTCATAACCGAAATAGCAAATCAGACGAAAATGCTCGCACTGAATGCTACTATCGAGGCGGTACGTGCTGGTGAGCACGGTAAAGGGTTTGCCGTGGTGGCGGAGGAGATAAAGAATCTTTCCGAGAAGGCAAATGTCTCCGCCAAAAAGATCGGAATGGTCGCCGAAAATATTATGAGCGAATCGAATATCCTTGTCAGGGAGATTAAGGGAGATACTGAAAAAATAGAGGAGTTGTCCAAGAATCTTAAGAACCTGCTTAATATTACTGGAGAAATAAACAGTTACCTGAGCAGAATCAATGACGCAGTCAGTTCCATCCGTGAACTTACGACACATCAGAACCAGAACTCCATTGAAATCGTACACTCGGTCGAGGAGATAAGTGTTGTCTCATATAATAACTACGAGACGTCTGAGGGCCTGAAGGCAAGCGTGGAATCCCAGTCAAATAATATTCAGGAGATTGCGAATCTCTCATCAAGTCTCAAGAATATCAGCGAAGAACTGAGTGAGAAGATAAAGAATTACAGAATCTGATGAAAGTGCTTGGGTTTTCAAGAGATGGCATAGAACTGTATATTCCGATTGACAGAATAAGCGGGATATTTCAGGATGAGACTGCGTTCAGATATCCCGAGCTGAGCATTATGTTCTTCGGGCTGATGTTTATCAACGGAGAGGTCGTTCCTGTTCTGGATCTGCCGAAACTGATAAGGAATAAGAGCGGGTTTGAAGCTGTAAAAGATTACAGTATCAGGTGTTCGGTGGTTCTTGTACAGTCCTTTAGCGGGAGGCTGGCACTTCTCTACGATTCGATAAAGGACATTTTTGAGAGTAGTGAACTGACTGATATATCTCAGCTGAACAGGGAGATTATTGCAGCAGGAAATAACAGAAATGCTTTTTTTGTTGAAAATACGGAAATAATAGAGGATATTATCTCAGGTATTAGACCAAGTATTCATAGTTTTAAGGAGATTTTATTATGCCCAGGAAAGTCTTGATTGTGGATGATGCAGTTTTTATGAGGGGATTGATAAAGGATGTGTTTTCTTCTCCTGAATTCGAAATCGTAGGTGAGGCGACGAACGGGATTGAGGGCGTCGAGAAGTTCAAGGAACTTAAGCCGGATATAATAATTATGGATATAGTAATGCCCTTCAAGAGCGGTATCGAAGCCACGAGGGAGATCAGACAGTTGTCCGGAAATGTAATCATAATTATGTGCAGTGCCCTTGGTCAGGAGACTCTGGTAATGGAGGCTATTGAGGCGGGCGCAAATGACTTCATCGTAAAACCGTTCAAGAAAGATGAAGTTATGACGGTGGTCTCCAAGTTTATAAAATAGATAATGTCCGAGAGCGAATACAGATCTGTATTTATTTCAGAAGTAAAAGAGCATTTAGTAGAGATATTCGACAGACTAAATATGATAGAACAGAAGGGGGCTGCAGGGGATGATGTTCTGTTTGACCTCTTCAGGCGTTTTCATACTCTCAAGGGAATGTCGAATACAATGGGTCAGACCGGTATGGGCGAGGTTGCCCATCTGCTGGAGGAATTGCTGGAATATATAAGAAAGAACCCCGGCTCTATTCTCAGTTTCAGGGAAGTAATAATGAAGGGAGTGAATTCTATTTCGCTGGAGATAGATAACTATGAAAAGGGGCTTAAGTTCGGCTCTGAGGAAGTAATATCGGAACTTTCGTATATATCGAGAGCAATCAAAGACAGACTGAATGTTCAGGTTACTCAGCCTTCACCTGAGCAGATTGATAGTAAGAAACTCGAGGGCCTTTATGAGATTATCTTCGAGGTTAATAAGGAGTGCCGTACCCCGTCTGTAAGGGCTTTTATGCTCTTAAAGGAACTTTCATCGAGAATAAATATCATTCATTCAGAACCCACCAGCGAAATGCTCAGACAGGGTATCAAGCCGTCGCGGTTCAGGGTCTATACAAAGGAAAAACCGGACTATAATATTATAGATGCTGTTCTAAAAAGAACCGGAGATATAATGTTTGTCAGTGATGGTCCGTATAAGGCAGAAGATGGAAATAAACCGGTTAGGACGGTAAAATATATCCGTATACCTTTTGAGAGGATAGAAGAACTGTCATCAGGTCTGGACGAACTCCTGCTTTTATGGAATAAGTACAGATATTCTCTGGGTGAGAATAATCTGAATCCGCATCTTTCGAGGCTTGAATACGGATTCAAGAAAGTCCTCGGTTATGCGGAAAGGCTGAGGACAGTCCCTGCATCCAGTATCGTTCCGAAACTTACGGCATTGACTGAAAGTACCGCAAGGTCTCTCAACAAAAATGTAAAACTTGTTGTACAGAACGAAAACATTGAGATTGATAAGAGTATTATTGACCGGCTCGAGGAGCCCCTTTTGCATATTATCCGTAATTCTGTCTATCACGGAATCGAATCATCAGATGAACGTATTATGAGCAACAAACCGCCATCAGGAATCATTGAGATAATCTTCAGGGAAGAAGAGGAATATATAAGTATAACCGTCAGAGATGACGGCAGGGGAATCGACAGGGATAAGATACTCAGGACTGCAAGAGAAAAAAATCTCATAAAAGATGAGAATCTGGCGGACGACGAGATTCTGGAGCTTATCTTTGTGCCGGGTTTTTCGACTGTTTCGGAAGCTGATATGACTTCGGGCAGGGGGTTCGGGATGGATATCGTAAGAAACGTCGTCTGGCAGACAGGTGGTGATATCTCCGTGAAAAGCATCGAAAAGGAGGGTACTGAAATAGTCCTGAGAATTCCGTATCAGTTTGCCTCTAAAAAGGTTGTTATCGGTGAGATTGGCGGATTCAGATATGCCTTTCCTGTCTCACAGGTGAGGTGCATTCTGAGAAATAACGATATCAGGATTTCAGACGACAGAAAATCTGTCATCAGAGGGGAGGAGAGGATATCACTTCTGAACGGAGGATATCAGAAAGCGCAGATCTTTATAATCTGTTCCGGTCAGGAAAAGAGTATCGCTGTAGGTATGGACGATATAGTATTTGTCGGGGAGACACGTTTATATAAAGTTCCGTATGTCTTAAAAAGTAGCAAATTTATAAACAGTATGGTAATTGTCAAAGGGATATGTCCGGTACCGGTTATCTCAACCGAGTTTCTTATGGATGAAAGAAATTTATGAGTTCGAGTGATTCACAGGAAATACTGAACAGGATAATACCTCTTCTGACCGAATTTGTAGGACTCGAAATACAGGGTTTTGACATATCAGAGGAGAAGAGACTTTATATCGACTCTATATCTGTTCTTTTTGACCAGTATTTTAAGGACGGTATTGCTGTATCGTACAGCCTGTATCTTGATGAACCGGTTTATGTGCTCGCTGCTGTGTCAAAAAATGCAGTGTATGAGATAGCCGGCAAGATGAAAATAGAGACTGATTCGGATTTTGAAAAAGTCAGGGAAGATGAAAATGCATTGTCGTTTATTGCCGAACTCGTCAATCTGATGACAGCTTCTGTTGCAGACCAGTATGCGAGAAAACTCAACAGACGGGTCATTTATTCTCCCCCGAGGATTATAAAGCATATTTTCAGTCCGGGCATAATAAAAGGGATAGATATACGTAGCAGACCTGCAAAGATAATTGTTTACGAGTTTATCTTTTCCTCGCTTGAATCTGCAATAAAAATGTTACTTATTTACTGAAGAAGTGGGCCGTGCAGGACTTGAACCTGCGGCCCGCTGATTAAGAGTCAGCTGCTCTACCAAACTGAGCTAACGGCCCACAGAGGAGACCTTTATTAACACTACAAATTTTAATATGCAAGCAAAAAATTTAATACTCTGTAAAACTTTTACTGATATTGATTTTTCGGGGAGTCGTCCTGAAAGACAGTTGCGTTTTTCTGATATTACTATTAATATCGCAGGTGTATGACGTCAAGGTTTTCTGCATTTCTGATATTTCTCCTGTTTATCCTGACAGATTTGTATGCCTTTGAGCCGTGGAAGAAATGGTATACGATAGAGACAGAGCATTTCAATATACATTTTTACGAGGGAGAGGAGAAGGTTGCCGATAAGGTTGCATATATCTCGGAGCAGGTCTATTCGGTCGTGACGAAATGGTTTGACAGCAGACCGCATGAGAAGGTTGAGGTAGTGATTACAGACGACACAGACAGTACAAACGGTTTTACAAGTGTCATCCCGTACAACCGTATTCATCTCTTTGCAAGACCTCCCTCTGCGTTTTCGTCACTCAATGACCACGATGACTGGCTCTACGCACTTTTTCTTCACGAATTCATCCATATAGTACATCTGGATATGTATTACGGACTCCACGCCCTTTATAATACTATATTCGGGAAGACACTTATACCAAATGCGGCACAGCCCGACTGGTTTATCGAGGGGATTGCAACTTTCGGGGAGTCGCGGTTTTCGGGGGGAGGCCGTATTAGAAGCTCAATCTACAGGATGTACCTGAGAACTGCCGTAATCGAGAATGATTTCAAGCCTATTGATGTAATCTCGAACGGTACCTATGAATGGCCGCAGGGGACTGTCTATTATCTGTATGGTTCTTTCTTCCTTGAATATATTGCCAGAACATACGGAGAAGATGCCTTGAAGAATATCTCGAAGGAATACGCAAAGAGACTGATTCCCTATCAGATGAACAAGATTGCAAAAAAATATACCAAAAGGACATATCTCGAACTTTATAATGACTTTTTCAATGAACTCAGTGCCGAGACCGAAGAGATTGTGCGCTCTGTTACGAGAGAACCTGTAACCATCTATGAGAGGATTACAGATACAGCACAGGGACACAGGAATCTCAGGCTCGACGGGGATTATCTCTATTATTATGAGTCATCCCTGTATGATTATCCGCATATTATAAGATATTCGCTTAGGGATAAGAAAAGTGAGAAGATAATAAAGTCCTATGGCGGAGGTGAATTTGATGTAAAGGACGGACTTCTGATATATATCGAGACGGTATTATACAAACAGTTCAATGATTATACGGACCTTTTTTTACTTGACCTGAAGAGCGGAAAGAAGAAGAGACTGACCTTCGGTCTCAGGGCGGATTATCCGGCGATATCTCCCGATTCAAAGAGAGTAGCTTTTGTAAAAAAGGACCTGTATTATTCCAGAATAGGAATCCTCGATCTTGATAATGGCCAGATAGAATATGTCTATCAGGGGCCGGATTATGCAGAGATTTCGAATCTCAGGTATTCTCCTGTATCCGAACAGCTTGCCTTTTCGATGTGGAACAGGAATGAGCGGGATATATATCTGTTCGATATCAAAAACAGAAAGCTGGAGAGGATAACTGCCGATATCTCGGTTGATATCCAGCCGGCATTTTCAGCAGACGGGAAGCAACTGTACTTTGCATCTGACAGAACGGGCATTTACAATATTTATAAGTTCGATATCGATAAACGGGAACTCAGAAGAATTACGAATACCCTGACGGGTTATTTTTCTCCGGAGACAGGCAGCAACAACCGTATGTTTGCACTGATATACGGCACAAAAGGTTATGATGTATGCGAACTCGATATTGAGAAGTATGATTATGAGGAGAAGCAGCATTACCGTACGGAGAGATTCCCGGTTATTCTGGGTGAGGCAGGGGAGTACAGAAAGAAGGATTTTTCGAGTTTTCCGTCTATCCTGCCGAAATCCTGGGAACCTTATACGGGACTGAACGATTCCGGGGAGTTCATTGGCATAAAACTCTCGGGTTCTGATGTCATCGGGAGGAACAGTTTCGACCTGAATCTCTCTTATGTGCCGGACAGTGACAGGTTTTTGTATTATTTCGGATATGGTCTGAGATATTTTTATCCTTATCTGAGTTTTGAATCCTATAAGGATTACTACAGACTCGGGGATGTACAGTATATCAACGGACATGAAGTTGATTATTACGAGGATAATATTACTCTCAGGTTCAGAATAGGTATTCCTCTTTCTTCATATAAATTCTCACGTTCTCTGGATATAAGCTATACGTATCAGTTTCTGAGCGGGGAGAAAAGCTATGATTTCCATCCCAATGATATTGCCCCGGTATTTCCCAAAGAAGGTAACAAGGCTTCCCTCGGGATCTCATATTATTTTTCGACGGTAAGGGGATACGGAAAATCCATTAGTTCAGAGGAGGGGTTCAGATATGGCATTGACCTGAGGTTGTATAACAGTCTTCTGGGTTCAGCCTTTGAGCTCTATTCTGCTGAATTTGGTACGGCCTTTTATATCAAAAATCCGCTTCTCAGAAGACACGTCAACGCATTTCAGGTCAATTACGGATTATCCGGCGGAGAACTCTACAAGAGAAGGCTCTTCTATCTGGGCTCAGTCCCTTCAAGGGATATTATTCTGGACTTCGTGGAGGATATGAGAGTAGGCGGAACATATCTGAGAGGTTATGCACCATATTCGATATCCGGTGAGAATTATCTGCTTATCAATTATGAATACCGTTTTCCGGTTCTGGATGTCGACAGGGGATTCGAACTGCTCCCTGTCTTTCTCAACAGATTATATGCGGCGGTCTTTCTTGATGCCGGAAATGCATTCGACGGGAGATATCTTCCTGATATTCTGCTCGCCGGGACGGGGATGGAGCTGAGGTCGGAGTTCAAATTCGGCTTTTATATACCTGCCACATTAAGATTGGGTTATTCTCAGGGTCTTGTCGGCAGGAGCCAGACCCAGCTTTACTGGGTACTCGGATTCCAGTTCTGAAATTCTCATATGGCTTTGAGATATTAAAATATTTAACTCCCACGTCAAAATGTAACATTTCTGTTTTGGAACAACATGCAGCAAAATTCCTGTTGACATCAAAAAAAAAAAGAATGGTATATTTTAATTTGAAGATGGAGGGGAAGAATGTCTTTGAAAAATAGGAATGAATATGTTTTAATAAAGAGTAGGGAAAGATGAGAAGGGTTATTTTATTGTTAATTCTTG
>DYEF01000042.1 GCA_020725805.1 Bdellovibrio sp. | reverse complement strand
GGAGATATTTAATGTGAGGGACATATTGATAAAGAAGTCGCAGAGAGTGTATAAGATACCCCAAAAACTGAGGTTTTTCTTATATATGCTTGGGGACGGATTATCTGAAGTACTTAAAATCATTATTGATCTGGATAAAGCAATTGCTTAGTAAAGAGAAAAAAGTGAATAACAACCAGCTAAGATTTAGTTTTGCTTAAGGATTTATGAAAAATTTTGGGGTATTTCCAGGTAGGAAAATCAAAATCGGTTGACTTTTGTTAAGAAATGTATATATATCCTTAAATCACTGGTTAAGGAGGTATTTATGAAGAAATTTCTCGTATTATTCGTATTATTTGTATTCTGTTCGCCGGCTTTTGCAGCAGATATCGATGTCCACGGCTTTGCCCAGATGTGGTATCTTTATAAAGACAACGGTGTTGCCCTCAAGGACGCCAACGGGGTGACATATTATGCCGCCCAGTCGGATTCCAGATTTGTTCTCTCAAGGGCAAGACTGAAGACAAATGTGGAGCTGTCGAATGTAGTTTCTTTCTTTGGTCAGATTGATTTTATGGCATACCAGAATAATGTTACCAGTGCTGCCGACAAGAATGATGTTTCTACATATAATCTCCTCCAGCTTATGGACCTCTTTCTCAATATCAAACTTCATGACTATGTCTCTCTCAGGTTCGGGCAGTTTACACTCCCCTTCGGCTATGAGATAATGAGGTCACCGTATGACCTTGAACTCGTCAGCTATTCGCTTGCAGTTGGCCCGGGTCATAAATATTACGGCAAGCAGCTCGGATTCTTCCCCTACCTCAGGGATGTGGGTATGTATGCCTACGGAGATTACAAGGGACTCAATTACAAACTCGGTATTGTAAACGGGGCAGGAATTTACAGGAGTGAGGAGAACAGGGTTGATATTTCGAAGGACAGAGATTACGGTAACAAATTCAAGGACCTCGTCGGCAGAATAGGATACAGCCACAAGTTCTTTTCCGCAGGCCTTTCAGGGTATTACGGTGTCAGGGATGCGTATGATGATTTTGATGCCAACAGAAGATTCTGGAGAGGTGGTTTTGACCTGACAAGCAATTACAATAACATTATCTTTGCATCAGAGATTATCTTTGGTCAGGATGAATACAAGAAAGTAAATGCCGCCGAGGGGAAGATAGAATTCGAACCCCACTTTGCATACGGTACTTATGTTATGCTCGGATATAAGTTTGGCGGCCTCAGGCTTGCACCTGTTGTCAGGTACGGTTTCATCGAACCGAACGATTCTGTTGATGACAACGAATTTTCGTCAGTTACAGCCGGTCTGAACTATTATTTCTCTGAATTTGCAAAGCTGACACTCTCCTATGAAAAGATTATGCCGGTAAAGGCTGCGCAGTATCTGAATAAGGACGGTAAGGCTTCCGATATAAATCTCCAGACAGCGATTATGCAGCTCGGAGTAAGTTTTTAGGCCGTAATTACATCATTACACTGAATGTTAAGAACCCCGGTAAAACCGGGGTTTTTTTTAATATTCAATTTGAATTTGCAAATATTCTGGTATAATACCCCGTCTGAACGTGGGACTCTATCCCGAGGAGACTTTTGTATGGATGAGATGGAAACTACCGAAAAGCCTAAGAAGAAGAGGCCGGTTTATATATCGTTTATAATGATAATCCTCTCGGTAGGGCTTATGTTCTATTATCTGGAGGATATCTCATTCTTTTTTACAAGGCCCGAACCGGTTATGCTCGGGGATGCCGATAAGCTTATCTCTTCGAAGCTCAGACACAATACATATATCTCGGTATCCGGAATTCCGGACCCGAGGATGCTCAGGGGAGACAGTTATGTATATTTCTTTTTTACGAAAAAATACAATTACTACGTATTTATGGGAGACAGGAACATACTTGTAAAGGAACCGGTGGAATTGAACAAGAGCCGCAAGGAGGAAGGTCTGGATACAGGACCGAGAACCGGAAGGTTTATGAAATTTGACAGATATTTCAACCAGAGAGAACTCGCACAGGCAAGGGAGTTTTTTACAAAGAGGCTCGGAAGGCATTTCGACGAGAATGGCGGAGTTCTGATAGTTGGTGAAAGACCCTATAGTGATTATGTTACGCTTTCTGTCTATCTGATATTAGCGGGTGTCCTTATTTTTAATATCCGCGAGATCTATAGAAGATTTGCAAAGAGAAAGGATGCGACCTGACTCTATGGTTAAGACGAGATTTGCCCCAAGCCCGACCGGTGAGATGCATATCGGAAATGCACGTACGGCACTATTCTCGTATCTCTATGCGAAAAAGTGCGGCGGCAGATTCATCTTGCGGCTGGAGGATACGGATACGGAGCGCTCGAGACCGGAATATTCGGAGGCGATCATTGAGGATATGAAATGGCTGAACCTCGGTTACGACGAGGGCCCGTATAAACAGTCCGAAAGGATGGGGATATACAGGGAATACCTCGATAAACTAATCGGGATGAATCTTGTCTACGAATGTTTCTGTACGCCGTCCGAACTCGAAGAGCGCAGAAAGATTGCCCTTAAGTCCGGAAAGCCTCCTGTATATGACGGGAGATGTGCACTTTTGTCGGAAGAAGAAAAGAGAAGACTGAAATCAGAAGGGAAACCCTATACATACAGATTCAGATTTTCGACGTTCGACATTATCGAATTCGAGGATGCCGTCAGAAAGAAGGTCGTATTTAATCCGAGGATTATGGGAGACCCGATAATAGTCAGGGCCGACGGGGTTCCGGCGTATAACTTTGCCTGCACAGTCGATGATATGCTTATGGGAATTACCTATGTGATAAGGGGTGAGGATTTGCTGGACCAGACTCCGAGACAGATTGCACTTCTCAGGACCTTCGGTGCAGAGGTTCCCCGCTATGCACATCTGCCGCTTATCGTGGGGAGCGGGAAGAAACCGCTTTCAAAGAGAGATGGTGCTACTTCTGTGGTTGAGTTCAGGGAGCAGGGGTTTCTTCCTGAATCACTTCTGAACTATCTATTCAGACTCGGTTTCTCTCCGCTGACCGATAAACAGATTCTGAGTCTTGATGAGATGGCTGAGATGTTCGAGATTGAAAGGGTGAGCCCTTCTCCGGCAGTATTTGATTTTTCAAAACTGAGATTTCTGAACCGTGAGGTCTTGCGGAATCTGGATGAATCAAGGCTTCTTGAGTTGTTTGGTAAAAGTATGGATAAGCGGGGTCAGTCGGTCAACAGGGATTTCGTGAAAGTATTTAAGGAAGAGGTTTTTACAGTATCCGAAATCAGGGATGCGTCTGCATTCCTGTTTGATGACGTATTCAATCCCAAAGAGGCGTCCGAAAAGATCAGAAAGAGCAAGTTCTTTACCAGCACTGCCGAGACGGACAGGATATTCAGGATATTTACCGAGTCTCTTAATGAAAGCGGATTCGACGAGGCTCCGCTCAGAAAATATATCGAACAGACGGGGGTAAAACCGCTGTCGGTATTTATGCTTATAAGACTTGCCCTTTCCGGACGCGAGAAGGGTCCCTCTCTCTCAGATATCGTAAGACTTCTGGGCAGAGATAAGGTCAGAAAGAGAATTGAATCGGTCTTGGGATATCTCTGAAAGGAGAGTTTATGGCAATAAAGGTTTTTAATACTATTGCAGGTAAGAAAGAGGATTTTATTCCTATAAAACCCGATGAGGTAAGAATGTATGTCTGCGGGGTGACGGTATATGATATGTGTCATATCGGACACGCAAGGGCTTATGTTGCCTTCGATGTGATTTACAGATATCTTAAAGAGAAGGGATTCAGGGTTACTTATGTCCGCAACTTTACGGACGTCGATGACAAGATAATAAAACGTGCAAATGAGCTCGGAGTAAAGACAGAGGAGATAACGGAGAAGTACATCAGTGAGTTTTATACGGATATGGAATCGCTCGGCGTCAGCAAGGCGGATATAGAGCCGAAGGTGACCGAACATATAAACGAGATAATCGCCTTAATCCAGAAGATAATAGATAACGGATACGCCTATGTCTCGGGAGGAGACGTCTATTTCTCTGTCGAGTCGTTCCCGGGTTACGGCAAACTCTCCGGCAGGAGGCTGGATGATATGAAGGCGGGGGCAAGGGTAGAGGTGAATGAGCAGAAGAGGCACCCGATGGATTTTGCCCTCTGGAAGGAGAGCAAACCGGGGGAGCCTTTCTGGGATTCTCCATGGGGGAAGGGGAGACCCGGATGGCATATCGAGTGTTCTGCGATGAGTACAAAATATCTCGGGACGACGTTCGATATACACGGGGGAGGAAAGGACCTGATATTCCCCCATCACGAGAATGAGATAGCCCAGTCCGAAGGGGCATACAAGGTGCCGTTCGTAAGATACTGGCTGCACAACGGCTTTGTCAATATCAATGAAGAGAAGATGAGTAAGTCACTCGGGAATTTCTTTACGATACGTGAAGTGACATCCCGGTACTACCCGGAGGCATTGAGGTATTTTATGCTCGGGACACATTACAGGAGCCCAATAAATTATTCGGTGGATGCGATATCTGAATCGGAGGGCCGTGTGGAGTATTATTATTCGACTCTCAGGGAGATGAATAATGCCATCGGCAGTTTTGGCGGCCCTCTCAAGGATTTCCCTGCAAAGGAGGAAGTGGATAAGAATCTGCAGGAGTTCTTTGATTCTATGGATGATGATTTCAACACAGCAAAGGCACTTGCAAATCTCTCCAATCTTCTGAGGCTTGCGAATGATATCATTCTCAAACGGAATCAGTATCCGAAGGATATCTTCCGGTCTTCGCTCTGCTATATCCGTGAAAAGATTATGATTATGGGAAGGATTTTCGGAATAATGGAGAAGGAACCTCTCTCTGTATTGAAATCGATTACGACTATGAAGGCGAAGAGGCTTGGTATAGATGTGGATGAGGTATCCAGACTCATCGAAGAGCGTTCGCTGGCCAGAAAGGAGAAGAATTTTCAGAAGTCAGACGAGATAAGAGACCGTCTTCTGAAGATGGGTATTGCGATTATGGATACACCGGAGGGGACTCTCTGGAGGATCGAGAGATGAGAGTAGTTGTCCTTAAATTCGGAGGTTCTTCCGTTGCAAATCCCGAAAAGATACTGAGGGTGGCCGAAAAGGTCGTTGCAACCAGAAAGAAAGGGTATGATGTTGTTGTCGTCGTCTCGGCAATGGGTGATACCACGGATAATCTCCTTAGTCTTGCAAAGACCGTCAATCCGAATCCCCACAGGCGGGAACTGGATATGCTTCTCTCTGTGGGAGAGAGAATCAGTATGGCACTTCTCTCGATGGCAATAGCAAAGCTGGGTTATGATGCGATTTCGCTTACCGGTTCGCAGTCGGGTATAATAACAAACGACAGCCACAATAATGCAAGGATAATCGAGATACGCCCGTACAGGATTCAGGATGAACTCGAAAGAGGGAAGATAGTTATAGTTGCCGGTTATCAGGGCGTCTCTTACCGCAAGGAGATTACCACGTTGGGAAGAGGCGGTTCCGATACCACTGCTGTTGCGCTCGCCGCAGCACTAGACGCCCAGTACTGTGAGATATACAGCGATGTTGACGGGGTCTATTCGGCTGACCCGAGGGTGGTGGAGAATGCTGAGAAACTCGAACATATCTCCTATCAGTCTATGCAGGAGTATGCGGAGGCCGGTGCAAAGGTGCTCAACAGTCAGGCTGTGGAATTTGCCAAGAAGAAGGGTATAGCAATCTACTGCAAATCCACTTTTTCGGATGGCAGCGGGACCGTGATAGATAAATTTCTTTCTCAGAAGAAGACCGATATCATAGGCGTCACCTATGAGGAGAAGATTATACTTCTGCAGAAGAGATTCGAACTCTATAAGGATGTTCAGGCCCTATTCGAGATCCTTGATGCATACAGGATAGTAGGTAAACAGATAAGATTCGAAAATGACGGCTCAGGGTATTTTCTCAGCCTTGCATTTTCTGATGAGAATATCTACGACTTCGGGAATTTCAAAAAGCTTATTAACGAGCGTTTCGGTGGTTCTGTGACCATAAGGGAGGATACGGGGACTGTATCACTCATCGGTGACGGCATAAATCAGGATTATTCAAATATGAGGAATATGCTGGACATACTGAATGCGAATAATGTTACACTTGTAGGTATTACGACGTCGTCTTTCAGAATTTCGGCAATTATACCGGCATTACAGGTAAAGGAAACTGTCAGATCTCTTCATAAGTTCTTTATTGAGGAAAGAAAATAGATTCAGAGTACACTTGAATACTCTCTGTTCGTTTTATTTAATCTCAGGGAATCGTATGTCAGTTGACGTTTTTTAACGAATATTAAAGCTGGGTTTTTGGTGTTTTGAAAAAATCCTGATTTATAATATATCTGTTTATTTTTATATGGTTATTTAATGCTTGTTTGATTAATCTGAAAAAGGAATATCAGCTTTATTTTTATTGTCTGGTGCTTTCTGAATTGTTAAGAAACTTTGTGTATATATCTGCCGGAATTTATTACTATAAAATGAACAACCGCAAATTTACCAATAATATCAGTAAGTTATCAAATATACCTGGCACTTTTCGGGCAAAAAAAAGGCGTCAGGGATTCTGACGCCTTTTGGTGAAAATCTACAGAAGTCAGGTTATTCGGCCTTCTTCTCCTCGCCGCCTTCCTTCTTCTCTTTCTTAGCCTTCTTTTCCTTCTTCTCTTTCTTCTCTTTCTTCTCTTCCTTCTTCTCTTCCTTCTTCTCTTCTTTTGCTTCCTTCTTCTCTTCCTTCTTTTCCTCTTTTGCTGCAGGCTGTCCCTCTGCCGGTTTTGCCTCATCCTTCTTTACCTCTTCTTTTGCAGGCTGTGCCGGTGCTGCTGCTTCCTGTGCACTTGCTGCCACTGCAAAGAGTGTGAGAAGTCCGAACGCAAAGAGAACCAATAATGCTTTCTTCATGATACTCCTCCTTTAAGAGTAAAATTAGCAATATGTTAAACCTTTAATTTTATTTGTCAAATATTTTTTTTCGAAACTTTATTGTTTACTCTGCATCTAATTAGGTTGAAGGAGGTATGTGTATGGCAGAAAATAATCACCTTGTAATCAGTGACCAGAACTTTTCAGATGAGGTATTAAAGAGCAGGGAGCCTGTACTTGTGGACTTCTGGGCTCCGTGGTGCGGCCCCTGCAGGCTTGTAGGTCCTGTCGTTGAGGAGCTTGCATCGGAGTATCAGGGCAGAATTAAGGTCGGCAAACTTAATGTGGATGAGAATGAGCAGACAGCCTACAGATATGGTATAAGGAGCATTCCTACAATTATTCTCTTTAAGGACGGCAGACCGGTGGACCAGATTGTAGGAGCAGTACCGAAGCACATTCTGAAAAAGATGATCGATAAAAATATAGTCTCGAACTGATTAGCGGAGGGTCTGATGCCAATATATGAATACAAGTGCAGTGGTTGTAAAAGGATTTTTGAGGAACTTATAAGAAACCCATCGGATGAAACCGGTATTAAATGTCCAGTCTGCGGTTCGACATCGGTTAAAAAGATAATGTCCTCCTATTCGGCTTTTGGTTCTTCGAATACTGAACCGGATTATTCTGACAGTGGTTCGTCTTCCTGTCCTTCCTGCGGATGCGGTAGCGGGAGTTGCGGGATATAGATTATCTTAAAAGGTCGTTTACTGAAATCCTGTCAGCAGATTTCAAAGAGTATTTTTGACAGAAGAGTTCATTTATTGTAATCATTTTTGCGAGCAGCAGGTCGTATTCAAAGAGTCTGTATTTCCCTTTTCCCTTTACAGAGATAATATCTTCATTTTTAGGACAGATTACGACTTCTTTAGTGCTGCTGTCAATATCCCTGAACAAAAGTGGAAGACCCTGAATTATACAATTGACTGGTCTTATGTCATATATCTGACACGAATTCTCTTTCAGGAAGATGCAAGTTCTGATATCTCTTTTGTTTGCCTGAATTTTATATTCTTTCAAAAGAGTATTTATGTAATAAAATTCGACAGGTAATATCGAGAATTCCTCACAGCATTCAGAACAGCCTTTCTTACACATAAAGTTTCGGTAGTCTTTTTCGAATCGGAGGTAGAATTTCAGTGTCTCGTCCCTTATTTTTTTATATTCCTGAAAAAAACGGTTATTAGGGTCAAAAATCATCCGGACCTAAAAATCCTCGATTCTGTCCACAAAAGGCGGCCAGTCAACGAACGGGTTCCGGTTCTTCTGATAACCGGTTATGGAATTGCATCTATCAATCTCTTCTGTATCGACCGGGTCGAGCGTATGCCACTTTCTGAGCTCTGATTCCTGATCGGCATCGATGGGGAGCTTATACCTTATACTGAAATAGAATATTGCACGTGCGACATTTCCTTTGTGGACGTCTCTGGGTTCGAATACGGTATTCCCCTTTGAATTGGTCCCGAGTTTGCTGCCGCCCTCCGACCATGTCACATTGACGACTGTACCGAACGGGTAGCTGCCTCTTCGGGAGTTTGCATCGGATTTTGTCGGGAATAGGTGAAAGAGGTCTGACCTTGCAGGTTCGTTATCGGCACCCATACTCTGAGGCCAGGTGTGTTCTGTATTCATAATGTTTGAATTCGGAATGCCGCTCGTCTGAAGCTTAAAACCTGTATATACACACTCTACCCATCCGTCTTTATTGTCTATTTCGGAGAACATCTTCGTCCTTGCAAGGTCATAACCGAGTGATGTGTGATTACTTATCAGCTGATTGAGTTTATCCTTCAGTGCCTTGTTCGTAAGATTTTCGGTGCCGGGATAATAGCATATACCGCAATCAGAACCCGCATCGCAGTAACAGGGTATATCTGCATCAATGCCGGGTTCAGCTCCTCCATCACTGATATCTGTATCAGGATATATGTCCTGTGGTGTGATATCCGGTTCGTCCGCCGAATCGGTCAGGAGAATGTCGGTAAGAAGAGAGTCTTCTGAAATATCCGTTTGAGCAGTATCTTTTGTATCCTCAAAAACGTCTTTCGTATCGATAATGTCCGAATCCTGAATGATATCTGTCGGTATATAGGTGTCGGGTTCTTCTCCCGAATCCGGTTCTTCTGTGTCTGTATCCGCAGGTGTATTTATGTCTCTTAATGTATCATATCCCGGTATTGTGTCGGAATAAATTACAATATCCCTCGGAGGTCTATCCTCCCTTACAAAATCCCCGCAGGCCGTGAACAGGAATGTGACGGCAATCAGAAAAGAAAAAAGGTGACATAATGTGTCACCTTTATAGTTAGAAATTCTGTTCATTAAACGATATTTTACTGTTTACAGGCGATCTGATAATCCTTGAAACTCTGGTGTATGCAGATTTTGTGGTTGGGGTCTATCTCTTTCTTTTCAAGGCAGATATAACCTTCGGCTTTTCTGCAGTCATCATCAGTGTTGCAGAGTAACATGCAGATTCCGATGCCCTGACAGTTTTCATCAAACGGTTTTGTGTTCAGGCAGACCGCCCCTGTCCCGCAGGCCGTGTCGGGGCTGTTGACATCACAGTTGAGTCTGGAGCAGTATCCTCCCGGCATCTCGCCGTTTATCTGGTTCATTTTGAGAAAGTCGGTTGTAAGACATACATTGGGCCCGTCAGGTTTGTTCTTGTTGCAGAAGTCGTTTGTGTCACAGGCCTTGCCGAATATTGCATGGCCGGTCGGGATTTCATCGTCTGCAAGTGTTGTATCTCCGGTCGTGCCGGTATCCGTGCTGCTGGAGTCGTCTGATGAGCAGTAAATAAATAACGCTACGAGTGAAAGGCAAGTAAAGAGAAAGAAAAATTTCTTCATTGATAATACCTCCTCTGAAAAAACCACACTTACTCTATCAGTAAAACCCGTATAAGTCAAAGATGAAAATACCAAAATATTTCTTTATTTGTCTGATTCTTTGTAGTAGAAAAGAAAGAAGACGGTGTGATACTGTTTTTTTATGGATGAAGTGTTACTCAAAATTACCGGTAAGTGTCTGAGCCTCGAAGAGATTGCTTACGAGACCTACAGGTATATTGCCGGCAATTCCCTTGATAAGAATATCGGGGATTTTTTCGGGAATATGGCTGCTGAGGAGGCCGAACATATTGAGTTCTGGAAAGGAGTGCATTCACTTGTATCCTCAGGTGCAATCGAGGATATTATCGACAACGAATATGAACTGCTCGAAGATGTGAGCAGGACGGTTGAAGTGGCAGAGGGACTGAGGGTTCAGCTTAAAAATGCGAATGACAACAGAAGGGTATTTATCCTCGCATTCTACCTCGAAACATATATTATGCGACCGTCTTTCGGTATAATCTTTCAGTTTGTAAAGAATATTTCGCCCATCAAAAATCCTATCGACACATACCAGATTCATCTCGAAAAATTTATCAGTCAGTTCAAAAGACAGAATATCGAAGATATTGAACTCACAAGTATTGCAAATATCATTTTTCAGCTTTACAGCGAGAACCTTCAGCTCTCGAGAATCTCCTATATAGATACACTTTCCGGACTTCTTAACAGGAGAGGACTTTTTTCGTCCCTTTATACGGTTGCCCATATTCTGAGCAGAAAGAACCGTCCTGCGGGGCTGATGATGTTTGACATCGATAACTTCAAGAAGGCAAACGACGAATATGGTCATCAGATAGGAGACCAGATTATTTCATCAGTCGGGACCATTATAAAATCCTGTATCAGAAACTCGGATATCGCAGGCAGATTCGGGGGAGAGGAATTTGTTGTACTCCTTCCGGATATAAGGGAGGATATGGTCAGGACTCTCGCAGAGAATATCAGGGAGAAGGTAAAGAGCGAATTTTCAAAGAGATTTCCGATAACTGTTTCAGGTGGTTGTGCATTTGCGGAAAGAATCGCAAATCCTCAGGAGGATATCAACAAACTTATTAAAAAGGCCGATGAAAACCTTTATATATCGAAAAGAGAGGGAAAGGACAGGATTACATTCATTTGACCGGCTATGTAGTCGGGTTTTTTCATTGATACTTGTTGCTGAATATACCCCAAAATTTTGGTATTTTTAGAGTGT
>DYEF01000041.1 GCA_020725805.1 Bdellovibrio sp. | reverse complement strand
ATTCACTTTTTTCTCTTTACTAAGCAATTGCTTTATCCAGATCAATAATGATTTTAAGCACTTCAGATAATCCATATCTAACATATTGATATTACAGTATAATTATCTGGCGGCCGGTCAGCTAACATTTATTGATTGGCCAATTGATTTTCGGTTATCACAATTATTTTACCGTTCATTCTCCTGATGGTATTAATAAGTAACACTTGCAGATAAACAGGTTTGCTCTTTACCATTTTCTTGACAATAAATATATTAAATGTAAAATACCAAAAAGATTGAGGAATTTTGATTCGGAGGAATCAGATGAAAAAAATATTATTGGCTTCACTTTTGGCACTTATGCTTGTTATTGTGTACGGTGCAGGGGAGAATCCTCAGATTAAGGATGATTCTGCCAAGGACCTGCTGGAAGGCAAGAGTGATAAAGTCTCGGGAAAGGCAGTCATCAGGGAAGAGGGGAAGGTATCAGCCCCGTCTCAGGAAAAATATACTATTCAGCCGGGAGATACGCTGTGGGATATAAGTTCCAGACTTCTCAATTCACCCTGGTACTGGCCCAAACTCTGGTCATACAACCCGTATATATCTAATCCTCACTGGATTTATCCCGGTAATGAACTCAAACTTACTCCCGGTGGAGAAGAGATGCCGGCACTCGTTGAATCATATGAACCTGTTGATGAGAAAGAACCAAAGGAGCTGAGCGAGGTTTCAATGGGGACTGTCGAGGGTATGGGGATAGATGTTCCGGAAGATATGGAAGGTTCTGTCAGTATGACAGGGAAGATAGTGAGTGCTGCGAATTTTGCAACCTATATCAGAAGGGATACCTTTGTCTCCAAGAAAGAGCTTGAATATGCAGGACGGATAATATCCTCCTTCGAAGAAAAATATATGCTTTCGACTTATGACTCTGTATATCTCAAATTTGCCAATCTGAGTGAGATCAAGGTTGGTGACAGATTTATGATATTTGATAAACCCAAGGCAATCAAACATCCCAAGAAGAAAGATGCTATTGTCGGGTATGCGGTAGAAATACTCGGCGGACTTAAAATTGTTAAGATTGATGAGGATGTCGCAACTGCCCGAATTTTTACTTCATATGCTGATATAACCAGAGGGATGTATGTACTGCCGTGGCAGGAAGATAATGTCCGAAAGATCAAGGCGAGACCTCCGCAGGTTGATTCAAAGGGTTACATTGTATATACAACAGTGGAAGACAGGATTGTCTCGGGCGAGCATCATCTGGTTGTAATCGATAAAGGCAGGGAAGACGGGATTTTCGAAGGAAATATCTTCTTCGTAGTGAGGAGAGGAGACCAGCTGGATACGAGTATGATCGAATATAATTACCAGTACGAAGGTAATGTGAAGTATCCGGATGAGATAGTCGGAGCAATAATGATTATTGATGCCAGAGACAGAGCCTCTACAGGGCTTGTTATTTCATCACTCAGGGAGCTTGTGGTCGGAGACGAGGTTCTCACTAAATCGGTATCAAAATAACCTGAAAATATGAAAAAGACAAATCTGCCGCTGTTTTTGATTTTATGGATTGGCGTATCGGTATATTTTTACTGTTCTTCGGAGAATGACTCATCGGCGGATGCCGGTATATCTGATGCCGTTAATTCAGAGGACATTGGGATTTCGGATATTATCTCAGGTGATGTTCTGCCGGATGCAGGAAAACCCGAAAAATATTTTGCCCTGAGTTTCGAGGATAATTCAGTTAGGTTTTTCGACCGTGAAAAAAGCAGTAATGAACCATTTTTTATAAGCAATTCCGCAGGAATTATCAGTTCTCTCGAGTACATTCCTGATGAGAATATTGTAGTCTTTTCGGACACATCTTCAAAAGAGCTTGTATTCATCAAGGATTTTTCAGAGATTAAGAAAATACAGGGTGTCGGGGACCATCCCTTTTCCCTCAAATATATTCCCGAAATAAAAATGCTTATTATTCCTGACAAAAGTTCAAACAGACTCTATATTTTTGATGTGGAAAAAATGGATATCTCTTCGCTCTCTCCTATGACAGCAGGGGGTAATTACCCGGTTTCCGTATGCTATGACAGAAAGCCTTTGACACAGGAACTTCTTCTGAGGCTGATAATCCTGAATTATGGTAGTCTCAATGTAAGGGCTTATGATATCTTTGAGAAGGAAAACTGGGCACTCAGGAGCGAAAAACTCCCTACGCTCTCAGAGCCGCAGAATATAGCCTGTGATTCTGATAACAGACGGCTGCTTGTTATCAATTCCGGCTCGAACAATATCTCGGCATTCGGACTTGATGACCTTGTTCAGATCGCCAATTCTCCCTTCGAGGCGGGAAAGAATCCGACTTTTGCGGCAATGCACAGCGGAGCCTCGGTTGCCTATGTGACCAATACAAGTGACGATAGTCTGACTATTTTCTCGACAAAAGAGATGAAGGCAAAAGGTGGTATCAGTTTCAGGCCACAGGACAGACCGACAAGGGTTTATGTAAATGAATCTGAGAACAGATTGTATGTTATCCTGTCCGGCGCAAAGGCTCTTGTAATATACAATATAGAGGACTCTCTGGCTCCCGAAAAGATAAGCCAGATAAATTTTACCAGCACGCCAATAGATTTAGTCTTTAGATGATTACATTAAAAGATTATGTGCAGGTGATTTATATCCGATTATTCCCGAAAACAGGTTTATTCCTCTGTCTCATCACCCTTTTCGTCCATGCTGTCTTTCTTCTCTTCAAGAATGGTTTCTTTGTCGAGTTTTACATTTGCCGGTTTTGCATCATCCTGTTTCTGCTCTTTCTGTTCCTTAATCTCGGGCATCTCGCTTTTGGCCCCTTTGCCAATCTCGGTAATATCTATTTCGAGGTCCGGGGATTTGAGCTTGGCCATTCCGAAAATCGGTACATCCTTTGACATCCATACCGTAAACGGCAGTTTGTCTATTCTGAAATCATAAACCGTTGCCGTAATGGTTCTGATTGCTACCTTAAGAGGCTCTTTTTGTTTCTTGATTTTGGCATTCTTGGGAATATCCTGTCCGATACCTTTGGGCATCTTGGCAATATCTTCCGGTTTCATGGTAACAGGATTCCTCTTGCCTATCCTTGAATACATCTTTTTTATATTGGCAGGGTCTCTCGGGTCTCCCGATACGAGCATCTTTGTAAGCAGGCCGTGTCCGCTCGATTCAAGTCTTGAGAATATCTCTACCCAGTAACATTTCTGAGGTTTCTTCTTCTTGTCTGTGCTTTCTTCGCAGTTTGTCTCTCCGACTACGGATATCTTGACTATCTGAACCGAATCGGAGTCAAGTTCGTGGACCCTGTATTCGACATAATCTCCTGTAGCCGGTTTGAATTCACCGAATATTGTAGGCATCTGAATAATTCCGATGGGACCAACCTGTGCATAAAGGTTGACGATAAAGGCCATTACTATTGTGCTCATAAAATCTCCTCTAATTTACTGAAATAATTCTGAGTAAATTCAGCCCGAATAAAATATTTGCTGAAATACCCCTTATTTCAATATCTCTGTTAAGAATATTCCTAATAATGCCGAGTCCTTCACGGTTGATCAGGAACGGATATCCCATAAGCAGCCTTATGTTACTCAGGTTTATGATGTTATCCGAGTTTGCTTCTATTATGAATCCTGCATTCTTACCGTTGCCGTTGCTTATTGTCAGTTTACCGCTTTCAAAGGATAGATGTATCGATACCTCTGCATCCTTTGCAATAATCAGAACATCCCCTCTGAGTCTGCTGAAGATTCTCCGCTTCGATTCGTTCTGTGCACAGTTCTCTCTGATAAGAGAGGCAATGAGTTCAGCGAGTCCAATATCAGAGGCATCTTTGTTTATTTCAATCTGAATTTCCTTCATATATTAAAAAAACCTGCAGCAATATTACCTGAATCATATGATTTTAACAACAAAAAAATTCACTCTTATCCGAATAATCAGGCAAATCAGCGGGATATCAAATCAGAATGTGAAACAGGTCACATATTCGGTTTGCCTGCAATAAAGCAGAGAATCATTCGCCTCCTTCAGTATCGATTTCCTCGAGTTTTGCAGCAACTGGTTTATATGAAAAATCTGAAGGTTTTACAAATTCATTAACCTTTTCATAAGTCTCTTTAATGTTGAGTTTGCCGAATATCAGGTCAAACTTTGCCTCGAGTTCATTTGCGAGCTTCATTTTTATATCTTCCGGGAGGTTCCATATCTCCTTCTTGAAGGCTCCGAAGACCTTTTTACGGCTTTTGTAGTAGAACTGTTCATCGGTCATATTCGGTTTTCTCTCGTCCTGTGCATTTTTATCAAGCCACCTGTACATCTCTTCTCTCAGTTCTTTCGGAAAGTTTGGGGAATCGAGAAGGATATTCTGGAATCCCGTTGCAAGATGAACTTCGGCAGTATGATTCTGCGGGAATTTGTCGAATGCGTCTTCCGGCAGTGTCGAGGCCCCATGCTGTACCGTACCGGCAATCCCGTACTGTTCCCTTCCTATTTTTGAGATTGTGTCGAGTACTGAAAAATCCAGACTGACCTTTGCAATGGAACCGTCAGGCAGGACTACTCCCCCGTGAGATGTGCCGGTCTGAACCGATATCTTTGAAATTCCGGCATAATCCTTGCCCTTGGACACCAGATGCTTCAGGTATCCCTTCATAAAGGCATGGAATTCCTCGGGGGTCGAATTCTTTGTACCTACCTCGCCTATCTCTCCTCCGACTGATATTGTCACTCCTGAAGGTTCAATCTGTCTTATATAGGCTGTCATATCAGCACAGATTTCATAATTGTGTCTCTGCTGTTCCTCGAGCGTTTCCTTTGAAAGGTCCACGACTGTCGAGGAATCGATGTCAATATTGAGAAATCCTCCCGAGACGGCCTCATCTATCAGCTTTTTCAGGGCATCTACCTCTTTTGCGGGGTCTTCCTTGAATTTTCTCGCATTTATCTGGAAGTGGTCGCCCTGAACGAATATCGGTCCTTTATAATCCTCGGCAACCGCTGCGGCAAGAATCGTTGAGCAGTATTCGGATGGTCTCTGACTGGTATATCCCATCTCTGATTTGGCGATTTCGAATATAAATGCCCCTGCATTAATTTTCTTTGCCGACCTGAATAATGCTCTTGCCGTATCAAAAGTAAATCCTCTGATATTTACTGCCGGTACTGTAAATCCTGAAACCTTACCCTTACCCATAGCCATATACAGGGAATGTATCGAGGCGGGCCGGGCTCCGAATTTTACGGCGATTTCGAACAATATATATATTGCATAATCCTTGACTTTCGGGTTTTCGGAAAGTGTGGATGTCTCAACGATTTCTTTCAGGACCTTATCTCGTAGCCCTGCTATATTCTTAATTGAGGTTATCTTTCCGTTTTCGAGTGTACAAAACTCCCGGATTGCCGAATTCAATTGCGTCTCGGTAGTAAACATATTATCCTCCTTACAATAAGGTGTCAGGCTACTATATGAGAAATAAAAAAAGATTTCAAGATTTATTTAACCTTTTTGAGCCCGGGAGAGTCTAATGGTTGTGAAGGATGTAAGAGATGACAGACCAGAGAGAGATTACCAGAGTTTCAATGACAGGGAACTCGTCAGTATGTTTACTGATGGTGACCGGAGGGCATTCGAAGAGTTTTACAAGAGGTATCATCACGGTCTTATGAGGTTTATTATGTCGTATTGCAGGGATAAAAATCTTGCCGAAGATGTGGTTCAGGATGTCTTTGTTAAGCTTATCGGTTTTAAGGTCCGTGCAGGACTGGTCAGAAATATAAAAAGTTATATCTATGCATCAGCACTCAACAGGTGCAGGGATATCGTGAAAAAGGAGCAAAAGAATACGGCACTGGGAGATAATGGCAGTAACCAGTCGGTTACGGATGACAGCGCTGCCGAACATATCGATATCGAGATTATGAATAAAAATATCCAGAATCTGCCCGAAAGGCAGAAGGAAGTGCTCCTGCTCAGGACCGAATCAGACCTGCAGTTTAAGGAGATTGCCTCTATCTTGGGTATTTCCGAGAACAGCGCAAAGGTAAATTATTTTTATGCCTTAACCAGCCTCAAAAAGATGATGGGAGGGAATTTCAATGAATAAATATTGCAGAGAGATTGAAGTAAAGATCGTGGATTACTCGGAGAATATGCTCGACAAGACTCAAAGGGAGATTTTTCTGGCCCATATACAGGATTGTGAGGATTGCAGAAGAAAATTTGAGGAGTTTACAGCAGCAAGGGATATTCTGGCAAATACCGCTCAAAAGAAGGATTTGAATGAATCTGATAAGGATCTGCTTTTTAAGAGACTGACAGAGAGAGGCCGTAGAAGCAAGATTATGTATAACCTCGCGGCAGCAACTGTTGCAGTTGTACTAATTCTCGTATCAACCTTTATCTACTCAACTGTTTCATATAAAAGCAGATTGCAGCAGGCGGGTCAGACAGTTATAAGTTCTGAATTTATTATTGACGTGGAAGAGGAGCTTATCAATTCAGATGAAGAGACATTCGAGATGCTTTCGTCGGCCCTGTACGGGGATGATTATAAGGAATTTGAAGAGATACTGGATGAGACAAGTATTATCAAACCATAGGAGGTGTGTTATGAAGAGTATGTATTTTTTAACGTTTCTTGTTTTGATGCTGGGTGCGTCGCCGCTCTTTGCCTTTGACGAGGATTTTATGCCGGGGTACGGACCTCAGGAGACCCTGCTGGCACTTGCACCGCAGGGGATGCCGCCGCCACCGGCAGCAGATGATGACGGGAGAATGGAGAGATTTCACAAGTTCAGGCTTATGAAGCTTTCGGAAATGGCAGATGAGGCCGGTATCGATGACAAGACTGTTTTGAAGATGTCCGAGATTTTCAAAAAGTATGACAAGCAGAGATTCGAACTGTTTGGCGAAGGGAAGAGGCTTAGAACCGAACTCAAGAGACTGATGGATGATAAGAATGCAAAGAAGGAGGATATCAATAAAGTCATTGATGCCTTCCTTGAAAACCGCACAAAGATTCAGAATCTGAAGACAGAAGAGATAAAGGAGATAAGGAAACTGCTTACCCCCGAGCAGCAGGCTAAAATGATTCTGTATATGATAGACAGAACCGAAAAAGGTATGAAGCATTTCAAGAAATTCGGTCCCAAGAACGGTATGGGTCCGGGCGGAGGCCCCGGTATGCCCGGTGGTCCAATGGGTGGCTGGTTTGGCGATGATGAGTGAGAGAGGATACTTTTCTGTAAGGTGTGAGGAGGCATAAGCCTCCTCTTTTTTTGCCCTAAAACCATATATCCAAACCTATTAAATGTAACATTTCTACTTGAGAGAATAATGTAACATTTCTATTTTGGAACAACAAATCATAAAAATTTTT
>DYEF01000040.1 GCA_020725805.1 Bdellovibrio sp. | reverse complement strand
CAAGTTCTGCGGTGATGACAACGGCTGCGGCGGTAAGTGCACGGCATGTGCAAATGCCAACGAGACCTGCAACCAGACCACATGGAAGTGCGAAAGTGGTTGTACACCGAACTGCACCGGCAAGTTCTGCGGTGATGACAATGGCTGCGGCGGTAAGTGCACTGCATGTGCAAATGCCAACGAGACCTGCAACCAGACCACATGGAAGTGTGAGAGCACTGGACAGTGTGTAAGCAGCGAAGGTGCTGCATGTAACATCGACAACAAACCCTGCTGTGAAGGGCTTGCCTGCGTAACACTTGCTCAGGACCAGAAGGATTCGAAGTGCTACAAGGATTGTACAAATGACCAGACAGTATGTTCCTCCACCCAGCAGTGTATAGGCTGGATGCAGGGTCAGGGTGCATGCTTTGAGGTAACCACCATTGCCAACGGTACATTCTCAAACTGCAAATCCTACAAGGATGGTGAAGAGCCCGGTCAGACAGATCAGCCCGGAACAGCCAGCATCAAGTTCACACTTGGCGGCATTTCGTACAACTTCACTATGTGCGTTGGTGACTTCGAGATTGTGGATACAGACGGTACATTCTGGATTGTCCAGATCTATGACACATCGAAACTCCAGACCAAGAAGATAGTATATCTGTATAACATAATCATTGACCCGTCGGCACATGTCGTTGGTTCACAGCAGATTGGCGAAAAGGTTCAGCCGGTAGTCTATGAGATTGTTGTTGATTCATCATACAACACAGTCAAGGCTATGCTCCACGCACTTGGTATTGAAGGAACAATCAACTTCACAGCCGTTGGTACCGGTGGTAAGGCCCCGACAACTGGTACCCTTTCGAATGTTATGATGATGGGTTATGACTGGGTAATCTGCGACAACAACGCCGGTAATCCCTGTCAGTAATATTTAGGATCTGATATCCGATATTAAGGCGGCTTTTAAGCCGCCTTTTTTATTTTAAATAAGGTGTTTTACTTAATCCGCCTGACAGGTTTTTTTCCAAATATTTGACAAATGTGACCTTTATCACTATTATAGTTTTAGTTGGGGAGGTTATTTTGGACATAGATGATATGTATAAAGAGAGAAGGCAGTTTGTAAGATTTCCTGTCAGGAGCAGATGCTGGTGTGAGAGCAAGTCTGTGACCATGTATGTAGAGATTCTGAATATCGGTCAGGGTGGTGCATTTATCAAGACCTATTCCCCCCTCTCTGTAGGTGAAGTGGTTAAAGTGAGATGGAAATCTATGGTCTCGGGTCAGGAATTTATTATCCCCTCAGAGGTGATATGGAGGAGGGAATATTCGAGTAATCCCAATCTCCCTCCGGGAATGGGACTTAAGTTCTCAAAGGTATTTGAGGAACTTGAAAAAGAGATCGTCATCTCACAGTAGCGAATTCACATCCTGATTATTTTTCAGTGAGCAAAATATCAGTGTTTTTATGAAGGATAAGTAAAAAAAATTTCAGAGTGTTATCTGAATTTCGCCGGATAAAACGACAATTTTGGGGGCAAGCAGAAAGCCTTTAGACCTTATGTTTGAATATATATTTTTTTTGTGATATAAGTTTTACAAATTCGGAGGTTTTGAAATGCTTCATTTTGAACAGACCTTTATGGATTTTCTGATTGAGCATCAGGAGAGACACAAAAGGACCTATCACTTCCTGATTCTGATGAATGCAATTCTCAATTCTGCCAAGAGGATTCAGTATTATTATCTTACCGGTGCATTGAGAGGTAATCTTGGACTTGCCGGCTCTGTGAATGTGCAGGGTGAGGATGTTATGAGAATGGATGAGATTGCAAATGAAGTGGTGCTTCATTATCTGAAAAAGTGCGGAAGGGTAATAAGTGTTGTATCCGAGGAGAATGATGATATTGTAATGCTGAATCCGGATGGGAGATATTTTGTATATTTCGACCCTATGGATGGCTCTTCGAATGTCCCTCATAATCTTCCCATAGGTTTTCTGTTTGGTATCGCAAAGAGAAATCTCGAGGGAGAAGAGGATATGCATCTGAGGAAGGGGAGGGATTATATCTGCGCAGGGATGTTTGTAATCCCTACGGGTACCTTTACAATTGCTCTGAAAAACAGCGGTTGTTTCAGATTTCATATCGATGAGGTGATGAATTACGTAAAACCTACAAAAATGACCCTTCCGGACAGCCCCAAAACATGGGAACTCTCCTTCAACCCGTCTAACTGGCATACATATTCGGAGAAAGTCAGAAACTGGATCGAGCAGAATGAGGCAAAATACGCTTTCAGATATCTTGGTGCACTTGCCGGTGATTTTCACAGGATTCTGACAAACGGGGGACTCTTTATGTATCCGGCAATTCTCAACCACCCTGACCCGAAGAAGAACAGACCCGAGGGCAAATTAAGACTTATGTATGAGGCAAATGTAGTGGCATTTATGTGTGAAGAGGCCGGTGGCGGTGCAATCAACGAGAGGGGAGAGAATATTCTCGATATTCTTCCGTCAAAACACCATCAGAGGACTACTCTATATGTAGGGTCAAAGAAGCTTGTTGAAGAAATGAGAGAGGTTTTCAGGTCCTAATAACCGGGCTTTTTGAGGGCTTTGTAAAGGATTTTCTTCCCGTGTTCCACTCCGGGCTGGTCAAAGGCATTTATCTGATAGAGACCGCCCGCATATGCGGTCGCAAATTCAAAGAACATCATCAGTGCACCTATATCTTCTTCGTCAACTCTGTCCAGTTCGATTCTGAATACAGGTCTTTGGGCATTTGTCAGTGATTCGGCTGTTGCATTCTCTTCTATCTTGAGAATCTCGTTTAATGAATGATTTCCTATGTAGGCAACGTCGGGAAATTCTTCGAGTGTTCTGGGCACCATTACTGTATTTCTGAATTCTTTAACTCCTATTATGAGAACTACCTTGTCGTGTGGTCCCTCCATATAGAGCTGCAGCTGTGAATGCTGGTCAATGACTCCTAATGCTCTTACAGGAGTCATTCCGGTATTTACTCTCTCGCCTTTATTGTTTTTCTCCTTGCCGAGAGATTCTGCCCACAGCTGCTGAAACCATTCGGCGGTATCGAGCAGGGCGTCTCTGTAGGGCATTACAACCAGAATATTCCTTTTGTAGAATTCCTGAGCAAGATACATAAGCTGTGCAAATCTGAGTGCGGGGTTATTCTCTGTGCCTGAACTTAGTATCTCCCTGCTCATCTTTTCTGCTCCCTTTAGGAGTTTTTCGGCGTCGACCCCGCAGCAGGCGGCCGGAAAAATACCGACGGGGGAGAATACGGAGAATCTGCCGCCTATGTTCTCGGGAATCGGCAGTGAGCAGAGCCTGTCGTGTTTTACAATATCCCGCAGTCTGCCGTTCTGCGGGTCGGTAATGGCAATTGTCCTCTCCCTGTAACCGTTTTCACCGAATTTTTTTGTGAGCAGGTCCCTTATTATCATAAACTGTGACATCGTCTCTACTGTGGAACCGGATTTGGTAATTATCAGAAAGGCTGTTTCACTTTCATTAATTACATCGAATGTGGACCTGAATGTATCAGGGTCGACATTTTCCAGAAAATACAGATTCATACCTTTACCACGTTTCTCCTGCGGGAGCATATTATGAAACGGGTGTCTGAGGGCTCTGAAAAGGGCACGTGGACCAAGGGCTGAACCCCCAATCCCCGCAATTACGAGGTTTTTGAATCTGGATGAAATCTCGCCTGCAAGTTTGACTGATGCATCTGCTAAATTTCTGTTGCTTACAATCTCGGCATAACCCCTCTTTCCGCTTCTGATGTCACTCAGGACCTCTTCTGCCGCATTTTCTGTAAGACCAGATATCTTTGCTAAATCCTCTTTTCTGAATGCATTCTCCTTGAGCCTCTCATCAAAAAGTGAATCGAATAAAAATGTAAGTGCCATATATCCTCCGGTTATTTCTTTAATATTTTTTCCGAATAAATGTCACATCTCCTGTCCTCAAAGATATTGTTGAGGGGTGTTATATTCTTATCCCTTGCCATAGAGGGTTCTATTTCTGCTTCGAATATCCCTTCTGTATCCGTCCCGGCTCTCAGAAGCACATCTCCGTCCGGAGCAACTATTTCGCTTTTGCCGATGAATCTGAGAATTCTGTCCCCCATACTCTCTTTGCCGATTCTGTTTGAGAGGATAAAGAATACCCTGTTTTCGAGCGCCCTAGTTATGAGTGCATCGGGGCAGTACGGGAGGACGAGATTTGCGGAATGGCAGATTATATCTGCACCCATAAGTGCATATGACCGTGCAATCTCGGGAAAGAGCCAGTCAAAACAGATCATAAGGCCTGCATTGAATCCGTCTATGTTATATAATCTCAGAGGCAGATTTCCGGGGCTGAATATCTTCTTTTCATCCCTGAACAGATGAACCTTTCTGTAAATACCTGATAGCCCTTCCGGTCCTACCAGAAAGGAACTGTTATAGATTTTGTCTCTCTCCTTTTCCGCAAATCCGCCTGTGATATAGCAGTTTTTCTCTTTTGCAATCCTTAGAAAACTTTGTATTGTGAATCCGTTTTTATCCTCTGCAAATGCAAGAATCTCTTCAGGTGAATCGAACATATATCCGGTATTAAAGAGTTCCGGCAGGACGATCAGCCTTGCGTCCGATCTTTTAATCAGGTCGAGTGCATGCTCAACGTTATATGAGACATCGGCAAATTTTATGTTCATCTGTACTGTTGCAACTTTCACAACCTCTGGTTTATATTACTTTTTATACGGTATGTCAACGGGTCAGAGTTTTTATAAAGATGCAAAAAGTGAGATTATGAGATTTTTAAGATGAATCAGGCTGGAGACAGACCTGACAAATCCTTCTTTTATGAATATAAGGATGTGACTATATGAAATGGTTTCTGCAAGTATAAGGCCGTATATGAATATGAGGAAAAAACTGATGAATATTAATGAAAAAATTATTCCTTCGTTTCTGATATCGGGCTGGGATGAGAATATCTCCGTTACAGAAGAGAGCAGGTGATTTGTGAGGAAAAAACCTGATGCAATATAGAAATATTTTGCAAAAACAGGATTTAAGAGAGGGATAATGGTTGATATGAATACAGAAAAGAGGGGGAAGAAGTAGGGAGAAAGTCCGATGAAGGGGTTTGGCGTAGCTGTGTATTCAACAAATCCTTCACCTTCGGACGTGACATTGAGTTCTTTTATCCTGCCGAAAAAGAGCTTTGCAAAGATCAGATGCGTCATTTCATGTTCGAAAGTCCGTATGAATTTTCTGCGGGAGAGAAGAGGGAAGAGCAGAATTCCCGCAATCGCCCCTGACAGAAACTGCCAGTATTCGGTGAACGAATATATTAATTTGACAGATGTTTCAAACAGGGCAACAGAATACCCGATAATGAGCGGTATCAGCAGAAGCATTACTGCCAGTTTGATAATTATTCTCAACGGCTTTCTCTCTTTTCAACGGTTTTTGAGTAAATCCAGTCTATCTGTCTGAGTATCCCTCTCAGAATACGTATATCCTTTGATGTCAGATAGACGTTTGCAGAGAGTCTTCTCAGGATGGGTATCAGATGACCGGGTGCCGAGTCTTTCAGAAATCCTATATCGCCTAAGGTCTTTCTTGAATGTTCGAGCAGATTTTCTATCTCTGATACCGATGCAAGGGGCTCATTGTTTATGAATCTCTGGTTCTGGTCTGGCATAAATGCCTTTCTGAGTTCATAACATATAAGGCAGACCGAGTGTGAAAGATTCATCGATGGATAAAGTTCCGAAGTAGGTATCGAGACCACCTTGTGGCACAGGTCCAGCTCTTCGTTGGAGAGTCCCCTGAATTCTGTTCCGAAGATAATACCGTATTTCATCTCCGGATTTGATACCATAAAGTCAGAAATTTCCCATGGGGCAAGCGGTTGCATCTGATGACGGCTTGTGGTTCCAATAATGAGATTCAGGTCTGATGCTGCATCTTTTATCGTGCTGAATATCTCTCTTTTGTCCAGAATATCCTTTGCATCCACGGCATTCTCATAGGCCTCCCTCATATTTCCTGCAGGAGGAGATACTATTCTCATATTTGTAAATCCGAAATTCTTCATAGCCCTTGCCGTCTGCCCGATATTTCTGATCTTTTCCGGTCTTACGAGGATAATGTAGGTATTGGTGAACAGGTCCATCAGTATTATGGCTTCGTAAAAATGTATCTGTTGTTATATGCCTCGATATCATCATAGACGGTTTTGAACTGAATAGCCTTGAACATCAGAAGAATTGCCGGAATGACACCTATTGAGATAATTGAATAATCCGTGACCTTGGTACTGGTATATGCCCATACCGATATACCCGTCAGTGATGCGTCAATAAAGGTAAATGTCACTCCCTTTGAATAATTCTTTGCATAGTAATTGCCCGCTCCGAAGCCCGGTAATACAGACAAAGTCAGTCCCAGAGGCATACTGAGTTCCTGTTCGTGCCTGATGCTGCTATCTGCGGAATACAGATTGAGTGGTACTGAGAGAATTGTAAAAATAAAGAATATCGGAATCAGATAGTTCCTCATTTTGATTAGTTGGCTGTTTGAATTACCTTGTCAGGCATTAATGATACTTTCAACACGGTTTCTGCCGTTGTTTTTGGCTTTATAGAGATATTCATCTGCCTCTCTGAACATCTCCTCGGGGGTCTTGAAGTTGCCGCCCTTAAGCGTGCTGATTCCTATGCTGATTGTTATCGGAATTACCTTGTCCTGGAATTTGAATTCGTGTTTTTCTATTGCCCTTCTGATTCGCATTGCACAAACAAAGGCCTTCTCCTCATCAGTATCGCGAAGTAACAGGACAAATTCCTCTCCTCCGTATCTTGCAAAGATATCCTCATTTCTTATGAGCTGTGAAACCACATCTGCAAGCTGTCTCAGTACGTAGTCACCTGCCTGATGACCGTAAGTGTCGTTGACCTTCTTGAAGTGGTCAATATCCATTATTGCAAGGGAGTATATCTTGGAGTGCCTGAGGGCATAACTGAATTCTTCTATGAATCTTTCGGCAAAGGTCTTCCGGTTGAATATCTTTGTAAGATGGTCTCTTGTGGCACTGTCATACTGCTGCTTCTGAAACTGCTCCTCCTGGTCATCCTGATAGCTGAATTTCAGTATGGTCGTTGAACCTATCTGTATCTTGTCGCCGTCCTTCAGTATGTGTTCGGATATCTTGGTGCCGTTGAAGAAAGTGCCGTTAGTGCTTCCGAGGTCTATAATCATTATCTGACCGTCCGCGAGTTTTGTAATCTTTGCGTGCTTCCTTGAAACCCCTTCGTCCTCAATCTGAATATTGGCGTCATCCGAACGGCCTATAAGCATCTCATTCTGTTCGACCTTGAACATCTTGCCGGCAATTTTACCCGAAATGCATATAAAATAGGGATGCCGGTTTTTGGGGTCCGACTTTATCTCCTTGAGGTCTATGACTCGGGTCTTTTCTTCTTTCTCTCCGTTACTCATAGTTCAAATATAGAAGAAAAAGTTAAAAATATCAAACATATAATCAAGACAAAATGATAATAATCACCAAATTAGTCAACTTGCAATTAAAAAAATCAGCCTTTATTCTCGGTTTCATCATGAAAATTCTTTCCTTCTTCTCCCTTTAATGCCGCAATTTTGTCGAGGGCGGCGGCAAGTTCTCCCCTTATTGTCATATACGCCTTGTCGAGATTCTCGTTTTTGGTTCTGAGGGAGAGGACTTCACGGCTCTTCTCTTCGGCAATTGTCTTAATCTTTAATAGCTGGTCTTCCAGTATTTTTATTCTGTTCTGATACAGTTGTATGTTGTTTTTATATTCTTCGAGTTTATGTTCGTTTTCGTAGATTGTAACCTTTTTCTCGAGTTCCTTAATTTTGTTGTTGAGTTCTCTGATTATTTTCTGCTGATTCTCCTGATTATCTCTGGCGGCAGCAGATTCAACTCCCGTCTTATCGGTGGGTTTTGTTTCCTTTGATTTTATGTCCTCCAGCTCTATATTGAGTCTTCTGATGGTCTCCTCGGATTCAGCGAGCTTCTTTTCGGATATTTCACATTTTTCCGAGAGTTCCTTATTCTTCGTCTGGACATCGAACAATTCGGCCTTTGTCTGTTTGTATTTGTTCTTGATTTCCAGACTTTCCTCCCTTAATTCCTTGAGTTCCTTCTGGGTCTTGTCTATCTCTTTTGCAAGTGTATCATTCTGGTTTTTTATATCCTGCTTTTCCTGTTCAAAGCGGTTTATCTGATTCGTACGGCTCATAAACAGATAAAGAATGAAACCGTTTGATATCAGAAGTACTGCAATAATCAGAATAAAAATGATGTTTGACTCCATATTATAGCCCTCTACTTTATTTCGGATGTAAATCTGGCTATCTTTTCAATACCTTCCCTGATATCCTTTTCTGATGTGGCAAATGAGAGCCTCATAAAGTTGTCTGTACCGAATGCCAGTCCCGGAATTGTGGCAACGTAGTAATTTTCGAGGAGTTTCAGGGAAAAGTCTTCGGAACTCTTAATGATGTTATCCCTGAATTTTTTGCCTATAAAAGATGAAATATCAGTAAACATATAGAATGCACCGTCCGGTTTTATAGGTATCAATCCGTTGATTGAAGAGAGACCTTCGAACATAATATTGAGACGTTTACTGAATTCATTCTTCATTTTATCGATTTCGTCAACAGGGTGGGAGAGGGCATAAAGCGCTGCATACTGTGATATCGTGGAAGCGTTTGAGGTGGTATGGTCCTGAATTCTTTCCATTGCTGAGATAATATCAGGATTTGCAGCTGCATATCCTATTCTGAAGCCTGTCATAGAGAACGATTTGGACAATCCGTTGATTATAATAGTCCTGTATCTGAGGTCAGGGGCAACATTGAGAATGGATGTAAAACGTTCACCGGTATAAATAAGCTTTTCGTAAATATCGTCTGAGAGAATCCATACCTGCGGATTATCCCTGAGGACAACGGCAATTTCTGCAAGTTCCTCTCTGGAGTAGACAGCACCGGTGGGATTCGACGGACTGTTGATGATCAGTGCCTTTACGCTGGAATCAATGGAATCCCTCAGCGTACGCGCGGAAAATTTGTATTTATTGTTTTTGTCCCCGCCGATCAGTCTATACTTTGCACCGGCAAAGTTTACTATTTCGGGATATGATACCCAGTAGGGGAGAGGTATCAGAATAGTTTCGTGTTCGTTTAAGAGGGAGAGCAGGGCGTTGAAAATACACTGTTTTGCACCGTTTGAAACGATAATTTCATTATTTGAATATTTCAGGCCGTTTTCCTGTTCAAGTTTTCTTGAGATTGCCTCTTTGAGCTCGGGGATCCCGGAGGTGGCTGTATACTTGGTCTTCCCTTCATTGAGTGCATTGATGGCTGCCTCTTTTATCTTCTGAGGGGTATCAAAATCCGGTTCACCTGCCGCAAACGAGATAACGGGTTTCCCTTCGGACCTCATCTTTTTCGCCAGCGCGGTAATTTTCAGTGTGGGAGAGGGGTGAATCATATTTACACGCTTTGAAAGCATATAGAGCTCCTTTCAGTAATAGGGCTTCATACCAAAATTTTTATTTTTTTACAATAAAATTTGGAGTATTAGCCCTTCCCCTGTTAAGACTCATTATCTTAATTTATATCCTTACAACACCTGAATCCTGTCGAGTAATCGTGATAGGTAAACTCGTGGGCAGTTGTGGTATAATTACAACCGTTGCCGTTGATTTTGGCATCACCGTAGAAACCTCCCTTGAACGTGCCGTTGGGGTCGGATATCCATTCGTGAAGGTTGCCGTGCATATCATAGACTCCGTAATAACTGACACAGAGACCGAACTCCCCGCCCCTTGAAATTGTATCCGGCATCTGATTTATTCCTGGGTCGTTGAACTGCTGATAGCTGAGTTTGGACGGGTCACAGGGATTGAGTTTGAAATAATCGCAGAGCGGATGGTGTCCCGATATATATGTATCATTACAGAAGTCTTTTTCGTACTGGTTGCCATAGGGATATGTCCAGTTGTAGGGACCTTTGCAGGCCGTCAGCCATTCGGAAAGGGTACAGAGCCTTTTTCCGGAATTTTTGCATGCAGTCTCGGCCTCTTTTCCGGATATATATGCCTGAGGATAGCTGTTGTTGGCAGGGACTGCCCTTACAGTGGAGTTCCCGACTGTGATGTATGGGGACCTCGGGACCCACTCACCGTTTAGAAACTCTTCAAGTCTTGCTTCAAACATATCAATGCAGAATTTCCCTTCTATATTTGCCATATTCTCCGGACAGATATTAAAAAATGTATCTGTAATAACCTCGGTATCACTTCCGGCCTCATTGTCAACCTGAAATATGTCCTTGTATTCCTCATCCGGTGTGATATCCTTATAATCGGGTTCTGTATCAAGGGGGGAATAATCATCAGACTCTTCTGAAGTGTCGCCGATGATATATGTATCATTATTTGCCTGTATGTCTTCGGGCTCTGTTGTGTCTGATGTTGTTTTTAAGTCTGTATCAAAAACGTCCTTATCGTTATATCCGTCCTGATATAGATCGGTCATTTCAGTAAAAATCTCGGGGATTAATTCATCTTTTGTTGTTATTGCCGTCTGGTTTTCGCTGCAGGAAGGTGTTAATAGAAAAGGAAGTGAGATTACAGCTGATACTAAAATCAGGCGGTATGTCTTTTCAGAAAAAATCTTATTAAAGTACATAGTCGCTACCAGATATTCTTTATGCGATTTGACATCTGTGATATCAGATCGCTTTATGAACCTTAACATATATCCATATTATCTGTCGGGCAACAAATAACAGCATAAAAACGGGAGAGCTTAAGGTAATGGTTGGTATTGTGAAAAACCGGAAGAATCCGGAGAATTGATACCTGGCACTTTTATACAGGCTGTTATATATTTGTCAATGATATCAAAGGGTTATAAATATGCCCGGCACCGGAAAGGGGGATTTTTTTGCCCTTGTTTAACACAAAAAAGCCCGCAAAATGCGGGCTTATAGATTGATAAATTTAGCTAAGAATTAGGGGCAGGCCAGTTTGATGGCTGCATCATATGTGTCGCACTTGAAATCCTTAAGTGCAGCTTCAGCTGCGGTCTTGGTATCACCTTCGCACTTTGCCTCAGTGGTGGTACCGCTGTCTGAACAGCCTTCTGCCTTGGGGTCATTTATACATTTGCAGGCTGCACAGTCTGTCTTGCCTTTGCATGCTGTCTTCATACAATCCATAATCTTGTCTGCAAGTTCCTCACAGGGGCTCTTGTCATCACCGCACTGTGCCAGAAATGCTGCAGCAATAACTAATGCTGCAAAGACTGATAAAATAGCTACCTTCTTCATTTTGCCTCCTTGGCTAAAGGTTAAAAGTTCATTTAACTGATTGTTATTTATTGCATAACTTCTCTTTTTAGTCAAACATAAATTAATTATTTGTAATTTTTATCACATAGACAATTCCGGTATTTATTTTGCTGAGTCTCTTTTATATTTTACGAGAGTAATTGCCGAATCGATACAGATTAGCAGGCATAAAACCAGAATTGTTATTGCAATCGTGCCGACTACCGAAAACCTGTATTTAAGAATCAGTTCGGTCAGTGACCAGAGGCTCATAAGAACCATAAATACGCATGGAATAAAAGTATACCAGATCGTCCTGCCGTTTTTTAAAAGATAAACAGTTAGGACAAGCAGGACTAAACCCGCAAGGAGCTGATTCGTCGTGCCGAATAATGGCCATATCACCTTCCATGCAGGGAGAATTTTGTGGCTTATCGGGTCTTCCATTTTAGAGAAGAGCCCGATTGCCGGAAGAATGAGTGTTATTATTGTTGCTACCCACCTCTGGGAAGGTTTATTGTATCCGGTAAATTCCTGAAAGATATACCTTCCGAGTCTCGTTGCTGTATCGAGTGTTGTCAGGATAAACGAAGACAGTGCCAGCAGACCGAAGGTCCTTCCTATATTCTGAGGTAGTCCTGTCACTGCCAGAAATTTTGCAATTCCCTCGGCATAAATTGTAAGCGGTGCTTTCTGGGATAATTCCTTTGAGGGTAAGAGTATCATTACAGTTGAAAGCGCAATAACAGCCACGATTCCTTCTACAAGCATTCCTCCGTAACCGATTTTTAATGCATCGCTTTCCCTGTCAATCTGTTTTGAGGTAGTTCCTGAACCCACGAGTGCGTGAAATCCCGATACTGCACCACAGGCGATTGTGACGAATACAAGGGGGAAGAGCGGGCCCAGATAATCCGAACGGTATGATGTAAAGATAGGATAACTTACTTCAAAATTGCCGAGAATAATCCCGATTATGCCTGCTGCAACAGAAGAATAAAGGAGATAGGAACTCAGGTAATCTCTCGGCTGCAGCAGAATCCAGACAGGCAGAGTGGAGGCGAGAAATACGTAAACGAGAAGTATAACGTTGAAGAATCTTGCCTGTGAACCCAAGAATTCAGGGACATTTTTCAACGGGAATTCAATACCGATGAAGATTCCGAGAAATATGAGAGGAACGAATATCATAGTGCCATAGAGGGTTTTTAGTCTGAATTTGTATATTGATACACCGAATACTACCGCAACTAATATATAAAAAAAGGATGCCGTTGCCGTCGCTCCGTCTTCGACAAAGGAACCGGATGTAAGGTCGGCAAAGACGATGAGAATATAGACGAGGGCAAGCCATATAAAGAGCAGAAATAATTTATATGAGAGTTTCGAAATGTATTTGTTTGCAATCTCCGATATCGAACGCCCCTGATGCCGTATTGATGCTATTATCGCACCCATATCATGAGCACCGCCGATGAATATGGAGCCCAGAATTATCCAGAGAAGTGCCGGCAGCCAGCCGAATGCTACTCCTACAATGACCGGACCTACAATCGGACCCGCCCCTGCTATAGATGAAAAATGATGTCCGAAAAGGATAAGCGGATTCGTCGGCACAAAGTCCACATTATCGTTCATTGTATGGGCAGGTGTTCTGTTGTCGTCATTTATACCAAAGAGTCCGGACAGAACCCTTTTTCCGTAATAAGTGTAGGCTATATAGAAAATCAGAAGTATGAAAAGAAAGATAGCAAGTAACATTTTATGTACTCCTACAAAAATTCTTTTCTGAGAAAGTCAATTATTTCATCTTCTTCGGTAAGGCAGATTCCCTTCATCCCTGATTGGATTGCTCTTTCTATATTTGGTCTCTGGTCGTCAATAAATATTATCTCTGAAGGTTTAAGGGATACCTTTTCTGCCACGTATCCGAATGTGTTTACGTCTCTTTTCCCCATTTTTATGTGATACGAGTTAAAGACAAAATCAAAATATCTGTAGAAGTCTTCCCTTTCGTTGAGTTTGTCCAGCCAGTCGGTCTGGTCTGAAAGGATTGCTGTGATTATCCCTTTCTTCCTTATTGTCTCGACACATTCAAGAATTTTTCTTCTTATCCTGAAAGAGGTGAGCATCAGTTTCTCAAACTCTGAATCTTCAATTTTGATATTAAAAAATGCCTTGATTGCACCGAAATATTCCTTCTGGCTGCAATCTCCTGTTATGTAACCGGTATCATAGATAAGGTCTGCACATTTTCTGAAGAATATTTCCCTGTCGATGTTGAATCTCTGTGCGATAAGAAAGAGCCCGTCCCTGTATCCCTCGTCCGCTATTACTCCCCCGAAATCAAGAAAGAGTCCCTTTGTCATACTATCACCTGTGGTCTATGAAATAATACATACCTCTGCCGGGCTTGAATATCCATCTGGCAAAGAGTTCGTCCATATATGATTTTGCGCCTCTGACGGCTTCGTAGATATCCATACTGGAGGCCAGATTTGCACAGATGGCCGCCGAGAAGTGACATCCTGTCCCGTGGACTTCCTTGGGTATCTTCTTGGAGGAGATTTTTGTAAATTCTTCACCATCATAGAGTATGTCAATTGCCTCATCCTTTAGGTGACCTCCCTTGATAACTACATATTGTGCTCCCATATTGTGTATTCTGCGTGCTGCCTCCATCATCGACTCTGTATCCTTGACGATTGTCTCGCACAGGACGGTTGCCTCTCTCAGGTTTGGTGTTACAACTGTTGATATTGGTATCATCTCCTTTATCAGTGTTCTCACGGAGATCGGGTCCATAATCGATGCACCGGTTGAGGATACGATTATCGGGTCGAGTACTACCGGACCCGAAAATCCGATATCCTTCAGGAATCTTGTGACTGCAACGATATTCGACCTCGACGAAATCATTCCGATCTTGATTGCATCTATATGAAAGTCAGAAAACAGGAGCTCGAGTTGTCTGATAAGCATCGAACTGCTGATCGGGCTTACGACAGTTAAATCCGTTGAATTCTGGGCAGTAATGGCTGTGGCAACTCCGAAGCCATAGACTCCCATAGATGAGAAGACTTTTATGTCTGCAAGTATTCCTGCGCCTGCAGACGGGTCATAACCGGCAATCGAAAGGGCAATTTTCATTTTCTCCTCGCTTTTTTTATAAAATATTCAAATAGCATAAGATGACTTTTGTACTTAATCAGCGCCTCGGGATGGTATTGCACACCCATTACAAAGGTGTCTGAATCCAGTTCAACTGCCTCCGCAATTCCGTCTTCTGCTACTGCCGAAACATTGAGGCAGGAAGGGATATTGTAAACTGCCTGATGGTGTGTCGAGTTGACCATTAAAGTGTCAGACCTTACTGCCCTGAAAAGATGTGACCTCCTTGCAATTCTGATGCTATGAGCCATTCTGAAGTATCCGTTCCTGTGAATAGTTGAGCCGGTATATTTGGGAATATCTTCTATGAGGTTGCCGCCGAAGAGTACATTTAGAAGTTGCATACCCCCGCAGATTCCCAAAACGGGTATTCTGTTGTCTATAGCATCTGATGTGAGCCTGAATTCAAACTCCTGCCTGCTTATGAAATTCTTCTTTGGCACTCTCTTTGCTTTGCCGGTAAAATACGGATGAATATCGTCCCTCGAGCCCGAGATTATAATTCCGTCGAGTTTGTCAAGGAGGGCCTGTGTCTCGATATTCTTTCCAAAGGGTATAATTACAGGAACCCCGCCGGCCGAGATGACGGCACTGATATATGAAGATTTTATTCTGTAAGTAAGTAAAGACGGATATTCTTCGCTGTAACCATCCGAATAATCTGATGTAATTCCGATAACTGGTCTTTTCATAAAATTATGGCTTTTTACAACACCTGAATCCTATTGTTCTGCTCGTAAAATCTGCCTTGACCGGTGGCGCATCATAGGCACATTTGGTAAACAACTCTGTCCCGTTCAGATATGAACCGCCTCTCAGACCCTTTTTGCCGTCCGGATAATCTGTCGCATTCCACTCTTCGATATTCCCGCTCATATCGAAGACACCATATGCCGATTTGCACTTTGTGTATGTACCGGCCGGGAAGACATTTCCCGGGTTCGGGTCGTCCGAGCCGTTGCATATCGCCGGGTCGTAGGTATTCCCGTACGGATATACATATCCTCCTTCGCCCTGACAGGCTCTTCTCCATTCCTCCGCGGTGCAGAGTCTTTTGCCGGCCGCTTTGCAGGCCTTATCGGCTGTATTCCAGTCTACGTCTGTCCAAGGCAAGACCCCTGCCCTTGATGTAGCATAACTGTTATTTACTCCCGCCGATTTGTCTGTTGCATCCGGCCTCGATGCCTCGAACCTGTCGATGCAGAGACACAGCCCGACTGCCGCCATATCGGACGGACACTCAGCCGTCCCCTCGTCGGTCAGACCGTTGCAGTCGTCATCCTTTTCGTTACAGATTTCCTTTGAGGGTTGCGGAGGATTATATCTCTTCCAGACCCCGTTTTCACAATATTCGTATCCTATACCGCAGGGTGAATTGCAGAGACTGGCATCACTCCCCTGACACTCCCTGTAGAGATTGTCATCTGTCACCCCATTACAGTCGTCGTCGACGTTATTGCATTCCTCGAAGACAGGACCGACAGAACCCTTGCAGGTAGTATCCCAGACACCGCCAATACATTCGTAGTAACCTTCCCTGCATCTGCCCAGATTGAAGCCGCAGGGCATTTTACTTCCGTTTGTGCAGGAACAGGTCTCGTCGATAAATCCGTTACAGTTGTTGTCCTTTCCGTCACAGGCTTCAACTCCGTTATTGGAGACTGTGCACTGATATTCACAGCCGTCCTTGATATTCCCGTTCAGGTCGATAAAGCCGGGTTTGCATCCCAGAAACTTGCACTCCGAATTTACGCACTCAGAATTTGCGTTCTGAAATGCGCAGACCTTATGGCACATCCCGCAGTTGTTGATATCCTTCGAGGTATCGGTCTCGCACCCGTTTGAAATCTTCTGGTCACAGTTGGCAAACGGTTTGTTGCATTTTACCAGTGAACAGGTGGAAAACTGGCAATCGGATATTGCATTTGTAAACTGGCATTTGTTGCCGCAGTAACCACAGTTTTCGGGGTCAGAGCCGGAGTATGTCTCGCACCCGTCTTCATATTTGTTGTTGCAGTCAGCCCGTCCGGGGATACATATTTCGACGACGCAGTTGCCTGCAACACACAGGACAGAGGTAGGATTGCCGTTCGGGTTATCGGCATTTATGTGCTCTTTACATACAAAACCGACAGAACCGCAGTTTTCCGGGTCTTCATTCAGATTTATAATATCTTCGGAACCGGTGTCAGCTTCTGCGTCCTGAATGTCTGTGATATCCTGCGTTTCACTATCTTCTGAACGGATATCGATATACTCTTCATCTTCGCCTGTATCCCTGAGAGTATCGGTCGTTCTGGTATCTTTTGTCTGATTTGTGTCGTATTCCTCCACTGTTATTGCTTCCGTGCAGCAGACTATGGTCAGCAGTAGAACAAGAGATACGAATATTCTATAGGCCGAGTTCATCTGATATCCCTTTCATTGAGTTAAGAGCGATTGTAATGAATTCCTCGAGAGAGAGTCCGATATCTTCACACCTCTTGATATCCTCTCTCCTTGCGCCCGCGGCGAATCTCTTCTCCCCAAAACGGTTTATTACGAAGTTTGTATCGATTGACGAAAGTTTTTTTGAAGGATGAATCAGTGCGGCAGATATTATCAGTCCCGAGAGAGGGTCGGATGCAAAGAGTGAAATCTCCAAACGGTTTTCAGGGATCTTGTGCCCTGCGTGTGCGAGTACTGCATTTACAATATGCTCTTCATAACCCATTTCCTTTAGCCACTCAGCCCCGATTTTTCCGTGTTTTGTTGGGTCCTTTCCGTATTCATCGATATCTATATCGTGCATAAGTCCCGCAAGTCCCCATATCTCCTTGTCCTCTCCGAATTTTTCTGCAAGCCCTTTCATTATTGCCTCTACAGCGAGCATATGTTTTATCAGATTCTTTGTCTTTACTTTCTGCCTGAGAATCTCGAAAGATTCATCTCTGCCTTTCATAGTCCTACTCCTGTTTATATATATAAAATTTTTTAATCGTCTTAATCAGTTTCTTCTCCTCAGCTTCTACAAAGTCTAATATCTTTTTGAGGTTTTCAGATTTGTCAATCATCTCCCTTATTTTATCATTTCCGAACAGTAGGTCAATTGCAGGTTTGTCCGATACAAATTCGTAAGGTTCGGTCCTCCATACAAGTCTCTCACCAAAGAGTCTCCGTATTGTGTAAAGAACTGTTATACCTGTTCTGTATGGCCTGAACTTTGCTCTGTCTGTAATATGGATAAATATACCGCCGATAATTCTGTCTCTGAATTTGTGAAATTTGGGCATAAAAAATACCGGCCTGAAGAAGACTCCCTTGAGGCCCGACCTGTTCAGTTCGGATGAGAGCAAATGAGGGTCTATGAAATCAGCCCCGAATACTTCAAAAGGTCTTGTAGTCCCTCTGCCTTCACTGAGATTCGTTCCCTCGAAAAGACAGCCCATAGGATAGACAAGGGCTGTATCAAGAGACGGCATATTGGGAGAAGGCGGGATAAAGTGAGGGGTATAGAAGTCGAGATATTTATCTCTTTCATATCCTGTAACCCTGATAACTGTAAGCGGTATGTCAAGCCTGTTGTTCTCCTTAAAAAAGAGTGCAAGTTCGCCGATTGTGAGGGAATGTCTGACCGGGAGATTCTCAATACCGACAAAGGACCTGAATTCTTCTTCTACACCGTTACCTTCTATCTGTCTTCCTCCTATCGGATTTGGTCTGTCACATATTATGAATCTGATACCTCTGCCTGATGCCTTCTTCATAAACAGAAACATTGTCGCGGCAAATGTATAGAATCTCGTCCCTATATCAAACAGGTCAACAACAAGTGAGTCAAAGCCGAAAGTATCAAAGAGTCTTTCGGAAGGATATAGTGATTCAAAGGAATTTCCGTAGAGTGATATTACAGGTATACCCCTGTAATGATTCATCTCCTCAACCTTTATCATATCCTGAAATATTCCGTAGAGACCGTGTTCGGGAGAGAAGATGCATACAGGTTTTCTGCCGGCTTTTATCAGTATATCCGCGATATGTTCGAGCCTGTAATTGACCGATGCCTGATTGCAGAGCAGTGCTATACGGCTGTCTTTTCTGACATACCTTTCTGCTTCACTCACAAGTCTGTCAGTTCCGGTCCTCATTTCGCCGGGTTGAATTCCATTTCGTAACCGACTCTCCCCTTGCTGCCGGCAGGGAGTTTCATTCCGAGGGCATTTCCGTAAATACAGGCCTCAAGAACGGGGTCGTTTACTGTATTCTTTTCAAATCCGACCTCTGTCACATTCCCGTTGTTGTCGAATGCAATGCTGATTGCTACCTTCCCCTTCATCTTTGGTCTTTCCTTTAAGAGTTCCTTATAGGACTTCAGGACATATTTGGAGAAATTTCCCAGCACCTGCTCCAAAGTCTTGCCCGTAATCGGTGTGTCGGATATCTTGAATCTCTTTTTGAGTTCATCCATTTCCGCCTTGGCATCATTGTCATCGGGTTTGTCCTTTAGTGCCAGAAGGAAATTCTCCATCGCCCTTTTGTAGTCTTCCTTCTTTTTGGCAATTCTTCCAAGCCCGACGTATACCTCTGCTGAATTCCCCTTTATCTTTGCAACCGCTTTATATTCTTCCTCGGCCCGGTTCATATCCCCTCTCTTGAAATATATTCGTGCGAGCTTCATTCTGAAATCTCCGTTGTCGGGCAGAACTCTTATGGAATCCTCCAGCACCTTTGCAAGTCTTGATTCCGCATTTAGTTTTTCGAGAATCGGGACCAGCTTCAGATAGACGCCGGACTCGTTGGGCCACTGGTCAACTATCTTTTCATACAACTGTGCGGCATCCTCCGTCTTGTTGAGTTTCTCTGCCGTCTGGGCAAGGTTTATCATTGCCTCTTTACTTGAGGATTTCACATCTACCGCCTTTTTGTATTCGTTATATGATTCTTCCCCCTTGTTTGCCTTTTCGTATATCATTCCGAGATAAAAGTGAGGGGTGTACTGGTTGCCGTCGATCTCGCTGGATTTCCTGAAATATCTTTCTGCCTCATCGTATTTTTCCATACTCGTATAGACGAGACCATAGAGATTGAGCACGATAATACTTTCCTTATATTTCGGTTCGGTTTTATTCAGGTATTCGAGTGCCTTTTCGTTTTCACCTTTTCTGTAATGGAAATTGGCGAAGAAATAATTAATCAGGAAGTGGTTCGGGACTATCTTTGCGGCTTTGCTCAGATTTACTTCAGCCTTGTCAAAAACCTTCCATTCAGTCTCGATTATACCTTTACCCAGATATCCGTAATATTTTTCAGGGTCTTTTGTAATTATCTGATTGAAAATTCCCCACGCCTCTTCACGGTTTCTCAGTGTCAGTGCATAGTAAAACATAATATCAATTGCTTCCGGGGATTTTTTATATTCTGCCTGATATCCGTCAAAGAGCTCCTGCTGTTTCCCTTTGTCAAGTCCGATGAGTATTTCTATTATTTGCTTTATAAATGCCTCGTCAAACTGCACTTCGGGATTTATCTGTTGTGTTTTGGTTTCTTCAATCGATGCACAATTCAGTAACGGTAATAAAAGGATAAAAAGGATAATACACTTCTTCATAATAAATCTCCTCCTTAAAACCGGTAAATTCAGGCAAAGTACCTGACAGGTTTTACTTAGCATAATAATCTATGAATAGTCAAAGTATTTCAGGGCTTATGTTTTTGAGTATTTGTTGCTTTTTTAGAATGACTAATGTCGTTTATTTGTTCAGATGTGCTCCCTGTACCATTCTATCGTCTTTTTGAGTCCTGCGGTCAGGGAGGTTTGAGGCCTGAATCCGAGTCTTCTGAGTTTTGAAAAATTTACACCGTAGAGTCTGTCGTGACCCGGTCTGTCTTTTACAAATTTTATCAGACTTTCCGGGCAACCGGTGAGTCTCAGTATCTCTTTGGCGAGGTTGATATTTGATATTGTGAATCCGCTGCCTATGTTGTAAATCTCAGATGGTTTTCCTCTTCTGAAAATCAGGTATATTGCCTTACATCCGTCATCGACATATATCCACTCCCTTATGTTCTCTCCGTTTCCGTAAACTTCAATTGGTTTACCATTCAAGGCATTGGTAATGCTTTTCGGAATGAATTTTTCGCGGTGCTGAAATGGTCCGAAGTGATTGCAGGGCCGTATGATAACTGCACAGATGCCATAGGTTCTCATATACGAGTTTATGAGCATCTCCTGTGATGCCTTTGATGCCGAGTATGGCGATGAGGGATTGAAGTTGCTGTCTTCCCCGAAGAGCGGGCTCTTAATCTTCCGGTCTCCGTAGATTTCGTCGGTGCTGATATGAATAAGTTTTGCCCTGTGAGCCTTAACGAGTTCAAGGATATTGAATGTCCCGTTGATATTTGTCGTTATAAAGTCCGATGGCTCTTCGATGGAATTATCAACGTGTGTTTCGCTGGCGAAGTGAAAAATTACATCCGGTTTTATCTCTTTCAGGTATCTTGTCAGATTACTCTTGTCCCTGATATCGCACCTGATAAAATGATAACGGGGATTTCCCAAAATATCTTCGAGCCTTCGGTTGTCTCCGGCATAGGTCAGCGAGTCGATGTTGAAGATATCTGATTCCTTTTCGTTAGTTATAATGTATCTTGCAAAGTGTGAACCGATAAATCCGGAACCTCCGGTGATGACTATTCTGTTATTTTTCATGTTTTCCCAGAAATTCTGAAAGGTCAGGAAGGTTTTCATCTCTTTTTGAGATGATTTTCTCCCCGACAGGGAAATTTATTTCCAGTTTTTTGCTGAATATATTGATTCCTCTCTCCGAATCCGGTGAATAAAGGTTGTCAACGGAGTATAATATAACAGTTTCATCTTCGAGAGCCTGAAATCCGTGTGCAAATCCTCTGGATATCAAAAGCGAAAAATCGGAATCCATATCGAGCTTTATGGTGAATATTTTCAGGTATGTCTCTGAATCAGGTCTGAGGTCGAGTGCAATATCGAAGACCGAGCCCGTTATAACCGAAATTATTTTGCTCTGCTCAAACGGTTTGGTCTGGAGGTGAAGTCCCCTGACAACACCCCTGCCGGAGAGCGATATGTTCTGCTGTACGACTTGTCCGAAGCCAAATTCCTTCAGCTCGCCGGTTCTGAATAATTCCGAGAAGAAACCTCTTTCGTCCCGAAATTTATTGTGGTGGAGTTTATAGATTCCGTTGAATGCAGTTTTCTCAATCCTTGTCATTCAGGACACCTTTCAGGTACTCCGAATATTCTGAACCTTCGTAAAGCTTAATAAAATATTCTAATCCTGACCGGCCGATGAACCCTTTCCGGTATGCTATTTCCTCAACCGAGCCAATCTTCAGACCCTGTCTCTTTTCGATAGTTTCAATAAAATTCTGTGCATCGAGCATACTCTGAAATGTCCCCATGTCGAGCCAGGCATATCCGCGGCCGAGAAGTGTATATTCTGCCTTTTGATTCTCAATATACCAGTTGTTTACGTCAGTAATCTCAAGTTCACCGCGTTTTGAGGGTTTCAGCTTTGATGCAGCCTTGACGCAGTAATTGTCGTAAAAGTATAAGCCGGTTATTGCATAGCTGGATGGCGGTTTGTCGGGTTTCTCGACGATTTCGACCAGTTTATTTGCTTTATCAAACTTTGCTATGCCATATCTTGTCGGGTCATTTACTCTGTAGCAGAAGAGATATGCACCACCGTTTTCTTCAACCTGTTCTCTTGCCTCTTTCAGGATTCTTTCCAGATATGCCCCGTAAAAGATATTGTCACCAAGAATCAGTGCGACCGAATCGTCTTTGATAAAATTCCTGCCAATGAGCAGAGCCTGAGCGATCCCTTTGGGCGTTTTCTGGATAGTATAAGAGAGTTTAAGTCCCAGCCTCCTACCATCACCAAGAAGATTCTTAAAGCCCTGTACACTTTCAGTTGTTGTTATTATCAGTATGTCTCTGATTTCTGATAGCATCAGTATCGAGAGGGGGTAGAATATCATCGGTTTGTCATAGACAGGCATAAGTTGCTTGATTACTGCAAGGGAAGCAGGTCTGAGTCTTGTTCCGTAACCGCCGGCGAGTATGATTCCTTTCATAGTGATTCTTTTAATACAGGATTTTTAGGCTGTCAAAATATTTAAAATAAAAAAGGCTACTATATTAGTAGCCTTAGAATGGTTTTTTCAAAATGAAATATCTTATTTGAAGCAATTCCAGAAATATTTATTTCCCTCTTTCAGACAAGCACAAAGGGCATCAAATTCCACTCCGACAGAAGGTGTTACGGTAAATACCCTGATCTCGCCTCTGTTCTTCGAATCACAGGAATAATTCGGGTTAATAGGTGTGTATGTTGTTGTAGAATTGGAGTTGAGACTGTCAAATTTAAGAACGGAAGGTCTTGTTCTTACACCACCTTCGATATCCAGTTTTGAAACAGGGTCTTTGTTGCCTATACCGACATTTCCTGTTGTGGTGCCGCCACCTGACGGTCCTACAAAGAGAGTAGGCTGTGTCGAGTTGAATCCAACCATCAAAGAGTTAGGTGTGTCATTTGTCAGGGGTCCTCCTATAGCTGATGAGTCGTCTCCTTTACCGATTGTAACTGAATTTGAAGAAGATATGCTCATATACGAACCTATACCGACGGACTTTGATGCATTGGCAAAGGATATTCTATTTCCCATTGCATAGGTCTCTGATGCCGTGGAATCTGTGTCGTTTTCGTTTCCTACTGCATAATTCTGGATACCATCGATTCTGTTTGCATATCCAACTATATAGTTATCGCTGCCACTGGCTCTGTTGCCATGTCCCAGAATACTTATCAAATCTCCAGAGGCTGAATTCTTTACGCCGGCAATAAAGGCCCTTGTTGCGGATGAATTGTTTGAATCTCCGAATACAAAACTCAAATCCCCGCTCGCCGTAACGTTTGAACCAAATGCATAGGAATAATTTCCGATATTGGTATCATCCCATTCATCCGATACTGCCTCACCTACTCTCAATGCCTTCTTTGAGGGGACCCACATCAGCCTTATTCCGGCCCCTTTTACAGGAGTTATACCATCCGGTCCTTCAAAGAGAACTGAACCGTTTGAGGTAATGAGTGCAATAGGAGTATCATTTGCGGGATCGATATTAATAGCCAATTTACCAACCATTGTATCACCTTTTACATTTACATAAGAGCTATCGTGATTGTGATATATGCTCGAGTATGCATAGTCATGATTATGGTCACTTCTGGCAACTGTTTTGGCTGTACCGGTACCGTCAAATTCTACCGAAAAAGCATTTCCTGTGAGTATCATCCCTGTGCCAGCGATGTAGGTATTGTTCAGGTCAGAGGCACATCCCCATCCTGTTGTGCTGTTGTATTTCATTATCTCACCGTTGCCGCAGGGCGTAATGTGCTGGAATAGTACAGAACCGTTCGCTATCTTACTTGAAGTTACTGAATTGTCCATGAGCATACCGGAAGATATACTTGAGGCTTCGTTAGTGTTAACAAATCTGCTGTCATAGACAGAACCATCCTTGTATTCGTCTGCAAGTGCAATGGTGCCCGTACCTGTAATTGTCCCGCCTTTTAATCCGTCGCCGGCAGTTATGCTTGTAACGGCATTGATCGGGCCCATATATTTGCCGGTCTCATCGATGACTTTGTTGCCGTTTATGTAGATGCTGTCAGGATGGATGTCTCCGATTACATCATAAGCCTTTGCTGCATAGAATGCATATGGAACAGAGCCGATTTTCTGTCTCGGTTTTCCTTTGTTGCTGCCTACGGATATTTCCAGAAAGAGATTCTTGTCGACATCAAATAAAGGCATAATAGCCTCGTGATTAATTTCAGCCGAGTAGAAGCCGTCTTTTACTGCCACATCAAGTACCTGTTCGAAGAGCATGTCATTCCCGTCAGGACTTCCGTAGATTGCAATGATTATGGTCATTACACCATTTACCGGGTTTCCTTCGGAATCCTCCATATAACCCTGATGAACGATGAATCCCGGAACCGCATAGAGATTGACAGCCAGCAACATAATGATCACAAAAAACAATTTTCCTTTCATTTTAATCCTCCTTTTTCATTATTTGGATTTTTTGGTGCTATAATTTTTTACGTCCTTTGCATCTATTACAGTTCTGGCACTTGTGCCTGTTATTGCTTTGACTGTATAATCGCCGGCTTTAACTGTTCCGGCAGCCATATCGTATACCGAGGGGATAAAGACGTTCATAGTAACATCATTTCCCGTATCTTCCGAAACATCCGTTGAAACATCATCCAAAACATCTGTTCCGGCATCTTCGCCCGCATCAGTAAAGACATCTTCCTGAATGTCATCCTGTATATCAGAAATAGTGTCAGATTCCACGTCCTTTCCGGCATCCTTTCCAGCGTCTTTTCCCGCATCAGACCCGGCATCAATACCTGCATCTTTTAGAGGCTTTGAACCTTTATGGCATATCTTGTCTTCACCGCAGTACTGACCGCTCGGGCACTGCTGGTCGGTTTCACAGCTTGCCCCCGAGGTGTCCGATGAACAGGAATAAAGTACCAAAAGGATAATTACAACAACCGCTACAAATAATGATTCCCTATATGCCTTCATTGTATCCTCCTGAATTTTCTAATATAAACTAAGTTACACAACCATTTCTGATTTGTTTTTATCCCCTAATGTAAATTTTGTCAAGGTAAAACTAATATCTTTAAAATATGGGCAGAACAGGACTTTGCTTTTGAAAATTTAGCATGCATTACGTCGCAGTTATATATTCATTTAACCGATAAATTACTTGACAACAAAGAAGCTGTTAATTATAAAATTTTTCTGTTTTTGTTACTTAATTTATTTTCGAAAGGAACGACGTATGAAAAAAGGAAATATTTCCCGGTTTATCGAAAAACATTATCTGCATTTTAATGCTGCAACGCTTGTGGATGCTGCAAAGGCCTATAAAAGACATATTGAAAGCGGGGGAAAGATGATGATTACACTCGCCGGTGCTATGTCAACGGCAGAACTCGGGATATCCCTCGCGGAAATGATAAGGAGAGACAAGGTTCAGATAATTTCCTGCACAGGTGCCAATCTCGAAGAGGATATTATGAATCTGGTTGCCCACTCACACTATAAGAGGGTGCCCGGGTACAGATATTTTACCGCAGAGATGGAGAAGGAACTTCTGGATGACCATTACAACCGTGTTACGGATACCTGCATACCGGAGGAGGAGGCCTTCAGAAGACTGCAGAAACACCTGATTAAATACTGGCTTAAGGCAGAGAAGTCGGGGAAACGGTTCTTTCCTCACGAATATATGTATCAGATATTAAGAGGCGGTGAACTGAAACAGTATTATGAAATCGACCCGAAAAACAGCTGGATGCTTGCGGCGGCCGAAAAGAATCTTCCGATTGTGGTCCCGGGATGGGAAGACTCGACGATCGGAAATATTTTTGCATCATACTGCATAAAGAAGGAGTTAAAGCCTTCAATTGTAAAATCAGGCATTGAATATATGATATGGCTTGCCGACTGGTACAGAAAGAATTCCGGTGGTAAGGGAGTGGGGTTCTTTCAGATAGGCGGAGGAATTGCAGGAGATTTCCCGATTTGTGTGGTCCCTATGATGTATCAGGACCTCGGATGGGAGGATGTCCCGCTCTGGTCCTACTTCTGTCAGATAAGTGACTCGACAACCTCGTATGGTTCATACAGCGGGGCGGTCCCCAACGAGAAGATTACATGGGGTAAGCTTGGTGTCGATACTCCCAAATTCATAATCGAGAGTGATGCTACTATTGTAGCACCCCTTATGTTTGCATATGTGCTGGGATGGTAATTGCGGACTTTCTGCCGATTTGAACGAAAAATTAGTTTGATATAAAAATACGCTTGTGTTATTTCTGGTAGCGGTAATCTTATGATACGGGCATTTCATATTTACAAATACTATCAGGGTAACCAGTCTGCACTGATTGATATAAATCTGAAGATAGATAAGGGAGATTTTCTGTTTGTTACAGGACCTTCCGGTGCCGGAAAATCGACGCTTCTGAAACTGATTTATCTGAGGGAGTTTCCTTCGTCAGGGCAGCTCCTGATTGACGATAAGAATACCCTTCATCTCAAAAGAAGAGAGCTTGAGGAACTGAGAAGACATATCGGTGTTGTCTTTCAGGATTTCAAACTCATACCTTATCTCAACGTTTACGAGAATGTTGCCCTGCCGCTATATATCAGCAAGGAGCCTGAATTCAGGATAAGACAGAGGGTGTTTTCGGCACTGGACTATGTGGGGCTCGTTCATAAGACGGAAAAATTTCCTCCGCAGCTTTCGGGAGGTGAACAGCAGAGGATAGGTATTGCAAGGGCTATTGTCAAGAATCCGAATCTTCTGATTGCAGACGAACCAACCGGTAATCTTGATTATGAAAGGGCTCTCGAGATAATGAATATGCTGGTCGATATGAATACAAGAGGGACGACTGTTATTGTTGCGACACATAATACAGAGATGATAAAGAGGTACAGTAAGCCCGTCCTCTTTCTGAGGGAAGGAAGGATAGAGGAGAGATGAGAAGCACCTTCTTCTTCAAAAGGGCGATGGTCAATTTTCTCAGGAACAGGCGGAATAATTTCAGTTCGGTCATCAATGTCGCTGTTGTCAGCTTCTTCTCGGTTCTTCTGCTCTTTATTGTTGAGAATGTGCTGGAGTTTGTCGACAGGCTCGTCTCCGAAAACTCAGCCGCGGTAATTCTCCGCGATTCAGCAACCGAAGAGGATATTAAAAAGACAGGAAATTTTCTTTCAGCACAGAGGGTTATTGAGCATTCGAGATATATATCTCCTGACGAGGCATACGAAGAACTGAAAAAGGCTTTCTCGCTATCCTCGGCAGCGGCTGATATAGACCCTGTAAAACTCCTGCCCCACCTGTATGAAATACGGTTTTTTAGAACTGTTGAAAGGAAGGATTACGATCGGTTCAGAGAAGAACTGGGTAAGATCGCGGCATTCAAGGAGATGAGGGTAAATTCTGACCTTATGGAGCTCTCTTTCAGAATCAAGAAGTATTCCGTATACTTCAAGGGGATAATACTGCTTATTGTGTGCATCTCTTCGTTTTATATCCTTTCCAATACGATAGGACTGAATCTGAATAACAACAGAAGAGGTGAGATTGAACTGATAGAACTTCTGGGCGGAGACTCGCTCGATATCAAGATTCCGTATATCATCGAGGGAATGGTGGTAATAAGCATAGGTTTTTTCCTCGGGGTTCTTATTGCCTATGCGGGTGCGGCCGCGGTATTCCCGTATGCCCGGAAGGTCCTTGATGCCGGAATATTCTCCTATACCCCGGTAATGATTGACGGGAAGGACACATTGCTTATTTATGCCATTCTTGTAATGTCGGGTCTTTTCGGGGTTGTAAGATTTATTAACAGATTTATCAGAGGGCTTTATGAGGAAGAAAGTTTGTAATACAATACGAAGCTTTCTTACCGTGTTTGCAGTGATATCCTTTGGTATTCTGAAAACTGGTGCTGTATCAATCCTTTTCGGCGGGGAACTGTATGCTAAGGAGTACAAGGAATACGAAAAGGCGGAGAAGGAGCTGATTCGTCTCGAAGATGAAGCCGGAAGAATAAAATCCGAGATTATCTCTCTTGAAAAGGAGATTGAAAACATTAAGCTCAAGATCGAAAAGAACAAGAAGACTTCAGATGATATCAGGCAGGAAATCAGTAATATTATAAAAGTCCTGTACTTTATCAGTCTGGAGAAGAAACTGAATCATTTTTTACTGAAGGATATCGAGACAAAGAACATAAGATATGGTGAGTATATAAAGAGTCTTATCTCGAAATATGATGAAAATCTGCAGAAGATAGCGGTTCTGAATGAGGAGTACAGGCAACAGGCTGACGAACTGAATTCAAGGCTCGCCAAATCAGTTCAGGCAAAGCAGGTGCTGGACAGGAAGATAGGAGAGATATATCAGTTTATGGAGATCAAAAACAGTAATCTGGTAAAGACCGGTAAGGAGGAAAAGAGGCTCTTGATGTCAGCAAAAGAGGAGTCGGTCAAGAAGATAGATGAGGTAACAAAGCGTGGTAACGTTGCATCAGAAAAGGAGGATTCAGGGGAAAGAGTGTCTGCTTTCAGTATTATCTGGCCGGTAAGACAGGGAGATGTCTTAAGAGAGTATGGAGGATATTATGATGAGAGTATGAATCTCGAGAAATTTTCGCGCGGCATAATAATTAAGGCACCGTTTCTGTCAGAGGTTTATGCCGTCTCGGATGCAAAGGTTCTCTTTTCGGGCTGGCTGAAGGGGTTCGGGAATACAGTGATTCTGGAGCACTCACAGGGTTTTATCTCGGTCTATTCGCATCTTGCAAGGGCGGAGGTCTCAAAGGGCGATATTGTAAAGGAGAGGGATATTATAGGATTTGTCGGAGATACAGGTTCGAACGAGGGTGTGATTCTCTATTTTGAACTGCGCAAAAACGGCAAGGCGGTTGACCCGATGAATTATATCAAATAGAACGGAGGCTTTGAGATGAAGAAAATCAGTGTTTTGCTGGTATTTTCCATTCTGATTCTAATGGCAGCAAAGGGGACGGACATTGTTTATAAAAAGCTGTCAGTCTTTTCACAGGTCTATTCATATATTAAAAACAGTTATGTAGAGGATATCCCGGACGAGAAACTTGTATATGCGGCCATTCAGGGGATGATAGATGTACTGGACCCCCATTCGGCCTTTCTGACTCCAGAACAGTATGTAAGTATCAGGGAAGGGACCACCGGTGAATATGCCGGTATCGGAGTGGAGATTACTATCAAGGAGAGTGAGGTGATCGTCGTTTCGGCATTAGATGATTCTCCTGCCTTTAATGCCGGTATAAAGAACGGGGATGTAATTGTTCAGATAGATGACAAGTTCCTTTCCAGAAAGATAACTGTTGATGAGGTAAACAAGATGCTCAAGGGCCCTGTGGGGTCGGAGGTAACGCTCAGAATAAAGAGAAAACCGCTTGTTGACCTGATTACCGTTAAGCTTATCAGGGAAAGAATCAGAATGCAGTCTGTCTCCTCCGACCTGTTTGACGGAGGTATCGGATATGTGCGGATATCCAGCTTTCAGGACAAGACGTATGTTCAGATGAGGGAGGCCATTAAGCAGATAACGGAGAAGGCTGGCGGGGAACTGAAGGGGCTTATTCTGGACCTGAGGAATAATCCGGGCGGACTCTTCGAACAGTCGGTCCGTGTCGCAGATTTCTTTATACCGGAAGGTGTGATTGTGTATACGCAGGGACGGGGGAAGAAGGAGGAGTATGAGGCAGAGATGGCTCATCCTGATGATACCCAGCCCGATTATCCTATGCTCTGTCTTGTAAATTCGGGGAGTGCCTCTGCGTCCGAGATTGTGGCAGGTGCCCTTCAGGACCATAAGAGGGCGGTTATTGCCGGAACGAGCACTTTCGGTAAGGGGTCAGTCCAGACAATACTGGAACTCGAAGATAAATCGGCGCTGAAACTGACTATAGCCAGATATTTTACACCTTCAAAAAAGGCGATTCAGGAGGTCGGGATTATCCCGGATATAGAGATAAATGAGGTTGCAGCAGAGAAGAAAGAGGAGAAGAAGGAAGAATCTTTAAAGGAGAAGGACCTCCCGCGACATCTGAAGAACAAGAGGAAACAGGGTCAGGACGAAGTGCTTACGAAGAACAAACTCCTTGAAAATGACAATGTTCTTTATCAGGCATACAACTATCTCAAGGCAATTGTAGCGGTGAACAGCAATCTGAAAAAAGGCAAGAGTAAGGATTCGAAATGAAGATTCTGCTGCATATCTGCTGTGCTCCCTGTGCGACACATTCTGCGCTTCTTCTGAAAGAAAAAGGGTATGATGTAACGGGTTTCTTTTATAATCCGAATATTTTCCCCCCGGACGAACTGATTAAGAGGGAAAAAGAGGCAAGAAGGTTCTTTTCGGATATCAACCTGAAGTTCGTTTCCGATATCTCGGATGTAAATTTGTGGTACAAAATGACTGATAAACTCAAAGACAGAAAAGAAGGCGGGAGCAGGTGTAATGTATGTTTTGCGATGAGGCTTGACAGGTGTGCGAGGGAGGCAAAGAGCCTTGATATCGGATACTTTACAACGACTCTTACAATTGCGCCGATGAAAGATTCGAAAAGGATTTTCAGGATAGGCGATATGATATCGGGAAAGTATGGCCTTATATTTCTGAAAGAGGATTTCAAGAAGAAAGACGGATTCAGGAAGTCCTGTGAGTTGTCGAGGGAGCATAATCTCTACAGGCAGAATTACTGCGGATGTGAATACAGTTATAAGGAAAGATTTTCCGTCTGAAGTCTGTCCCGGGAACTTAAAAAGTTTCTATATAAATTATTCCTGAGGGAAATTTTTGTTTTTGTGCGGGCAGTCGTGTTCCTTTTCAGTCTCTGTACTTTCGCTGCCGCAGTAACCGCAGTTACATTTATGCCCGTCATTGTTTTTGCATTTGTGAGGACAATTTTTGTCGCAGTTCTGACATTTTCCGGAATTTTTGCAGTTGCAGTTTTTCTCCTTGCAGTTACATTTTTCACTGGAGCAGTTGCACCCTTTATCTGCTGAACCGCATTTGCAGTCTTTTGTACCACAGTTACACTTCGCCTCTGCTTTTTGCGCCGTATTCTCATCTTTTGCGGCATACAGATTAAAGGCGGTAAAAGCAAAGATGAATACAATCAGTAATGTAATTAATCTCTTCATCAGAACCTCCGTAAGATGATTGACGGATATTATGAGGTATAAAGTGTATTGTCAATTTTTATTTGATAAACCCTGTCCGAAGTGGTAAATATGCCGCATCCGTATCAAAGGAGGATTTATGAGATATTTATCGGTCCTTTTCCTTGTGTCTTTTTTGTGCCAGACTCTCTATGCACAGGAGACGGTCCCGTTGAAGAGCAGCTCCTATTACAAGGAACTGATGAAGAAGAAAGCTGAGATTGTCTCTGAAGATTTCACAGAGATGGATGGTGACAATATCAAGGAGGTGATACTGCTCTTAAACCGGGAGAAGGATAAGAAATCCTTTATTGTACTCAAGGCGACGGATGATAAGAAGAATTATCAGGAGATGATCGAATACAAAATAAAAGAGGGATTTACCCTTGAGAAGTACGAGATCGATGATGTTACCGGAGATAAGAGGGCGGACCTGTTGATATGGCTCAGGGATGAATCTCCGGATGAAAACGGGAGTCATCTGATTATAATTGCCTCCTACGGCACGGTTTTTAAGAAGGTATTTGAGGGCAGTTATTATTTTTCGAAATCCGAGGCCGCTTCTTCTGCTGAAAAAATTATACAGTACGGTGAGATAAAGGAGGGAATCAATCTAGTCGACGAGGATAAGAACGGTTCGAAGGAGATACTGGTTCCCAGAGAGAAGAAGCTTGTGTATTTCGGTCATACCAAACCTCCGGTAACGGTAATATACGGTGGGGTGTATGATATTTACAGATACAAGAGCGGTGCATTCGTAAAGGATGAGAATCCCAAGGTTGTAAACTTTTTATCGCCGGTTAAGATTAAGAGTGTCGAGGCATCGAGTGAACTCTCTGAAAAACCAAAAAAGGCAAAGAAGGGTGAAAAGGCAGAGCCGGAGATACTCAATCCCGCAAAGTGGGCATCTGACGGTAATATAGGCTCAAGCTGGTCTCCCGACCCATCAAAGGCAAAGAAGAACTCTAAAGAGAGTATCCGTTTCGAATTTGACGGAAATCAGTCCATAAAGGCTATGATACTCATTCCGGGTTGTATGGATACGGAGGATTCGTGGGAACCCAACAACAGGATTACGGCATTTTCAGTAAGACTCTCCAACGGCTCCGAATCACAGATAGTGAAGGGTAAGTATAATACGGTATCTTCCCCCGTTCTTGGTGTTACCGAGTCGGCCAGGGCAGAGACGCAGGGTGCGTTTCAGTATATGGTCTATTTTGAGGAAAACACCGTCACATATTCAGTCGAAATTCTGATCGATAAGGTTGACAAAGGGAGTAACAAGAAAAATCCCCGGACCTGTATTTCAGAAGTACTCTTCTTTCAGTAAGACCTTTCTGGTGCCAGCTGCACATAGGTATCCGTGCAGCAGACTTTTATCTGTATTTGAATGTCTTTTATTGTCAATAGTGTACCGGTTTATCATCAAAAAAATACCGTAAGATTGCACTACGCTAATTCTTGAATATTCGTTCGGAATAATGTAATCCGGATTTATGTTTGATGTCTTCCGGAAATATTCTATGAAAGGATGATGTATGAAGAAAGTACTGAAGAGTTTTCCCGCAAATTTCTGGATAGTAATTCTTATGGAATTTTTTGAGAGAGGCTCCTATTACGGAATGATGTCTGTTCTGGCATTGTATCTTTCGTCACCGGAGCGGGGCGGAGTGCTCGGATTCAGTGAAAAATCCATAGGACTGGTTATGGGTATCATTACCCCTTTATTGTATTTTCTGCCTATTTTCAGTGGTGCAATGGCAGAGAGATTCGGTTATAAGAAGATTCTCCTCTTTGCCTTCTCATTTCTGTCTGCCGGCTACTTTCTCACAGGTTTTATGACATCGTATTTCGCCGTCTTTGCATCTCTGCTGATTATGGCTCTGGGGGCGGGAATGTTCAAGCCCATACCTTCGGGTACCATTGCCAGGATAACGACGAAGGAGAACAGTTCCCTCGGTTTCGGAATTTTCTACTGGTCGATTAATCTCGGTGCATTCATATTCCCTCTTTTCCTTGTCAATTACCTCAAATCCGTAAACTGGTTTTACGTTTTTGCCCTTTCGGGTTCTGCGACGGCGGCAATGCTCTTTGTGGTTTTGTTTTTGTATAAGGAACCGCCGAAGCCTGAAAACACAAAAAGTATTGGCGAGGTACTCACCGGTGCTGTAACCGTCCTGAAAGATTACAGGTTTATACTTATGATCTGCATCTATTCCGGCTTCTGGGTTCTGTACTTTCAGATGTTTCATACCGTATTGTGGTATTTGAAGGATTTTGTCGATATGACTCCCGTGCAGGATTTTGTTAACGGAGTATTTGGTCTGTTCGGCACAGAACGAAGGTTTCTCTTTGACGTTGAACATGTGACAGTCCTGAACGCGGGGACGATTATTGCCCTTCAGATAATAATTTCAAAACTTGTGAACAAAGCACCTGCACTTCCGACGATGATTGCGGGTATTTTTCTCGGGACTGTCGGGATGACCTGCCTGGCTATATCAAATTACTCGTGGGTATTTATTGCCGGGATAGTAATCTTTTCTATCGGGGAAATGACGACGCACCCGAAGTTTATTTCGTACATAGGATTGATTGCACCGAAGGATAAGGTTGCTCTCTATATGGGCTATGCATTTTTATATGGTGTGATAGGTTCATCTGTGGGCGGTCTTCTGGGTGGTTACGGATATGACTTTTTTATCAAGCAGAGACACTCACCACAGACACTCTGGCTGCTCTTCTCCTGTATAGGGCTCGTTACGATAGCAGGACTGGTGTTGTTCAACAGATTTATTGCAAGGAAGATGACCGGTGATGAAAAGTGAAGATTCTTATGCCTCCTGTTCAAAGATGGTTACATTTATCTTGATTTAATCAAGAACATAATCTATTTTATCTTACCTTTTTTATATCGTTATGAGGAGTATTTATGAAGGAGTATAACGAACAGGAACGGGTCAGAATAGAAAAACTTAAGGAGATATCCGTAACCGAAAAGATATATCCGAATGATGTAAAGGTCTCAAATACGGTTGCAGAAATTCGAAGGCTCTTTGGTGAGAAGAGCAGGGAAGAACTCGAGGCAAATCTGGGCAAAGATATCTTTTCGCTTGCCGGCAGAATAATGGGCTGGCGTTCGTTCGGCAAGGTGAATTTTCTGGATTTCAAGGATATGAGCGGCAGGATACAGCTTTTTATAGCAAAAGGCGATTCAGGACTATCTGAACAGGATTTCGAAAGATTCAAAAAGGAGATAGATATCGGAGATATTATTTTCTGTGAGGGTTCTCCCTTCAAGACACGTACAGGGGAGCTCTCCATTGCAGTAAAGAAGTTCAGGTTATTGTCGAAGTGCATTCACCCGCTTCCGGAAAAGTGGCACGGTCTTTCGGATATCGAGATGAGGTACAGGAAGAGATATCTCGACCTGATAATGAACGATGATGTAAAGGAGATTTTCAGACGCAGAAACAGGATTGTCGCTCTAATCAGGGAGCATCTCGACAATGAGGGATTCATAGAGGTCGAGACACCGATGATGCACCCCATCCCCTCCGGTGCAAATGCAAAGCCTTTTGTAACTCATCATAATGCCCTCGATATGAAGCTCTATATGAGAATTGCACCCGAACTGTACCTCAAGAGGCTCGTCGTGGGCGGTTTCGAGCGTGTCTACGAGATAAACCGCAACTTCCGCAACGAAGGAATCTCTACTCAGCATAATCCCGAATTTACTATGATAGAATTCTACTGGGCATATAAAACCTACGAAGACCTAATGGTCTTTACGGAGAAGATGCTCTCTGATATAGCGCTCAGGGTAACAGGGAGTTACAAGGTAATGTATCAGGGTAAGGAGATAGATTTCACCCCGCCGTTTAAGAGACTCAGAATCAGGGAGGCGCTCGTAAATGAGTGCGGGATGAAACCGGACGAGGCCGATAATATGGATGCCCTGATTAATAAGGCAAAGAGTCTCGGGCTCGAGATTCCGAAGTTTGTTACAAAAGGGTATCTTATGATGGCGATATTCGAGGAGATGCTCGAGGAGAAGCTGATTCAGCCGACATTCGTAATGGATTTTCCCTTAGAGGTCTCACCGCTCTCCCGGAAGAAGGACTCAGACCCGTCACTCGTTGACAGGTTCGAACTTTATATCGCGGGCAGGGAGATAGCCAACGCCTTTTCTGAGCTGAATGACCCCTTCGACCAGGCAGAGAGATTCAGAATGCAGCTCGAGTCAAAGGAGAAAGGAGATGAGGAGGCAATGGCTTTCGATGAGGATTATATAAATGCACTCGAATATGGTATGCCTCCCACTGCCGGTGAGGGCATCGGGATTGACAGACTTGTTATGCTTCTTACCGATTCCCCTTCCATCAGGGATGTAATCCTCTTCCCGCTTCTAAGACCAGAGGTAAAACCTTGAGATTCGAGACACTTATAGCCTTACGACACCTCCGTTCGAAGAAGAGGTCTGCTTTTTTATCTATCATAACGGTTATTGCCGTGATGGGTATAATCATCGGCGTTGCCACAATGTGCGTTGTCCTTTCTGTCATGAGCGGATTTGAATCTGACCTGAAAAGCCGCATACTGGGTGCAAATGCACATCTGATAGTAATAAAGTTTGGTCAGAATTTCAGCGAATACAGGGAAGTTATTTCCAAAGTTAATGAAATCAAGGGTATCAGGGGTGCGGCGCCGTTTGTATTGTCGGAAGGTATGATATCCTCAGATACAAATCTTTCCGGAGTCATCATCAAGGGTATAATTCCCGATGAGGCTATAAAGGTAATGGATATCGGTAAGAATATTGAATCGGGCTCCCTGAGCAATCTCATTTCACCGGAAAATGTTCTTTTGAGGACAGGAAATACAGTGATATCCGGTAAGGATAATCTGCCCGGTATAATTATCGGCAGGGAACTCAACAAGATACTGCATCTGAATCTGGGAGATGTGGTTACATTATTCTCTCCTCTCGGCGAGCTCTCTCCCTTCGGTCCTATGCCCAAATCCCGTAAATTCAAGATAGTAGGGATTTTCTATTCGGGTATGTATGAATTCGACCAGAAGTTCGTCTATGTGCATCTGAGCGAGGCACAGAAGTTCTTCGGTCTGATGCAGAACGTTACCGGTGTGGAGGTAACTGTAAATGATATAGACAAAACGGTAGAGATGGGCGAGGCAATAAAGAATAAAATCGGCGGATATCCCTATAAGGTCAGAAACTGGATGGAGATGAACAGGAATCTATTCTCTGCCATCAGGCTTGAAAAGATAGTTATGTTTATCATTCTGGCATTTATTGTCCTTGTGGCTTCCTTTAATATAATCAGCACACTGATTATGGTAGTGATTGAACGTGCAAAGGAGATTGCGATTCTCAAGACAATAGGTGTCAAGAACCGTTCGGTTGTCAGGATATTCATTACCGAAGGGCTGATAATAGGAATTTTCGGAACCATTTTCGGTGAGATTGCCGGTTTTCTCCTCTGCAAGATGCTTTCGGCCTATCACTTCCAGCTGGACCCGGAGGTTTATTACATAACTACACTGCCGGTTCTGATGAATCCTCTCGAATTTGCAGCAGTTGCCGTGGCAGCTGTTCTCATATCATTTATTGCAACGATATATCCCGCCTATCAGGCAGCAAAACTCAGGCCTACAGAGGGACTCAGGTATGAATGAGGCAGATATACTCGTAAGAGGCATAAAGAAGTCATTTTCGCTCGGTAGCAAGTCCGTTCAGGCATTGAACGGTATAGATATAGACATCAGAAAAGGCGAACTTATATGCATTATGGGTGCCTCGGGGGCAGGGAAGAGTACACTCCTTCATATACTCGGGACAGTAGAGAGACCAACGGAAGGTTCAATTATCTATGATTCAAAAGAGGTATTTGCGATGAGTGATGATGAGCTCTCGGATTTCCGCAATCATAAAATTGGGTTTGTCTTTCAGTTTCATCACCTGCTGCCTGATTTTACCGCGATTGAAAATGTCATTATGCCGGCACTGGTCAGCGGAATGAACAGAAAAGATGCCTGCGAAAAAGGTTCTGCGATGCTGAGTGAACTCGGGCTTGCAGAGAGACTGGACCACAAACCTGCTGAACTCTCCGGCGGTGAACAGCAGAGGGTTGCGATAGCGAGGGCACTTATTATGGATCCGGAAATTCTGCTGGCTGATGAGCCGACCGGTAATCTGGATACAGCGACGGGAAATATCGTATTCGATATGCTTCTTGAGGCAGGCGAAAAGCATAAGACAACTCTCATTATTGTTACTCACAATGATGATTTCTCAAAGAATATGCCAAGGCTGATTCGTCTCAGAGACGGAAGAATAGAGGAAGATATCAGAAGATGAACAGGTTTATTATCATTTTGCTGCTGATGTTCTCATTGGCTAATCTTTATGCAAAGGAGCTGAATCTCGGTCTGGGCGGTAATGACCCGGGCTTATATATCATCAGCGATATCAGGGTTGAAAATTCAAAGAGGGTAGAGAAGGAGGCGGTGCTTGCAAGGATAAGCAGTCAGAAGGGCGAACCGCTGGACAGGGAGAAGGTGAAAAGAGACATTCTCTCTGTGCTTGAACTCGGATTCTTCTGGGATGTTCAGGTTAAACTCGAGAATATTACGGGGGACAGAAAGGCAGACCTCGTATTCTATGTAAAGGAGATTCCGGCAATAAAATCGATACAAATCGAAGGTAATGATGAGATTGACAAAGAGGATATAGAAAAGGTTATCACAATTAAGGTCAACTCTCCCTTTGATATCAACAAGATAAGAGCAACAGCACAGAAGATTAAGGAACTATATGTCGAGAAGGGTTTCTTCCTTTCGGATGTCGGTTATCAGCCGTCATCTGTCGAGGAGGCTCTGGGTCAGGATTCAGTCGACCTGAAATTCATAATATCAGAGCACGCAAAGGTCATTGTCAAAGGCATATATTTTTCCGGAACCTCAAAGATCAGTCCGGATGAACTCAAGTCTGTTATAGAGACACGCGAGGGCGGGTGGTTTTCATTCCTTACCGGTGCCGGGACATATAAGGAAGAGGCTTTCCAGAAGGATATGATGAGAATCACCCAGTACTACCGTGAGAAGGGCTTCATCAAGGCAAAAGTCGGAATACCTTCCTTAAAACTGACTCCTGACAAGAAATTTCTCTACATATTCATTCCGGTGGAGGAAGGGGAACAGTACAGACTTGGGGAGGTAAAGATTTCGGGTGACCTTGTGGTGCCGGAGCAGGAGATAAGAAAACTAATTTCACTCAAAAAGGGAGACATATTCAATACTACACAATTCTTTGCAAGGGACCTCGAGGCAGTGACGGTTCTCTATAAGGATATGGGGTTTGCATATGTCAATATCGAAACTCCGTACAAAGAATATGAAAGCAAGAGAGTTCTTGATATAGACCTGATTATCGAGAAGGGACCGGTATGTAAATTCGAGAGAATAGAGATTGTCGGTAACGTCAAGACAAGGGACAAGGTTATCCGCAGGGAGATGACCATAAATGAGTTCGACCAGTATACGTTTACTTCCCTCGAAACCTCGAAGCGCAGAATCGAGGCACTCGGTTATTTTGAAAAAGTAGAATACCGTACCCGTCAGGGGAGCGCTCCGGACCTTGTGAGTGTCGAGTTCGAGGTAAAGGAGAAGGCCACCGGTACATTTAATGTGGGTGCAGGATTTTCATCCGCAGAGAACTTCCTTGTTCAGGCTCAGATCGGGCAGTATAATCTCCTCGGGAACGGGCAGTCCCTCTCTCTTATGGCTCTTATGTCGTCTATCAGAAAGATGTTCGAACTCTCCTTCACGGAGCCGTATTTTCTGGACACCAGCTGGACTCTTGCCGTTGACCTCTATAATACGAGCTGGAATTATTTCGAATTTTACCGTTCGTCCACGGGATTCAGACTTACCACCGGTTATCCCCTGAGTTATTATCTTAGGACTTATATCACATATACCCTCGAGGATGTCCTAGTAGAGTCCGGTGTCAGTTTCGAAAATCAGAGGAGAATCAAGAATCTCTACTCTGAGGGGATTACCTCTTCATTTACCCTGAAACTGGTCTGGGATTCCAGAAACAACAGGATATATCCCTCTAAAGGACAGTTACACTCTGTCTCGGCCGAACTTGCTTCATCTGTATTCGGTTCGGAAAATGAATTTTTGAGAACATATCTGAAAGACAACTTCTACTTTCAGCTGCCTTACTATATCGTCCTGAAGGCAGCGGCCACCATCGGCTATATCACTCCCTTTGGCTCCTCTGGTATCCCGATTTCCGAGAGGTTCTATGTGGGTGGTATGTATTCGGTCAGAGGTTATACACTGCGCTCTATCTCTCCGTTTCTTGAGGTGGCTAAATACGGCATAGACCCGTCGAGCGAACTTGATATCTTCTACTCGGGAGGGAATAAACAACTCGTTCTTAATCTCGAATTTGAATTTCCTATTATCCAGCAGGCAGGTATCAGGGGAGTCTTCTTCTTCGATGCCGGCAATGCCTACGATGAAAAGAGTTTCTTCTTCAATGACCCGTATTATGACTTTCCGCTTGGTCTGCTTTATTCGTGGGGGTTCGGTTTCAGGTGGTTCTCTCCTATGGGCCCGCTCAGATTCGAGTGGGGATTCCCGCTGACGAGAAGAAATCTGCCGGGGACAAACATATATATCGATGACACCTTCAAGTTTGAATTTACCATAGGTTCTTCTTTTTAATCTTAAAAATCCGCAGGCGATATTTAGTGCTGAAGAGCTGAAGGTAATAGGACTACTAAGTTGGCTGAGTAGCGAAGCGTATCGAAGCCACGGTAATATCAGGCGTTTCGATATGCTCGCTTTGCTCACTACTCAACGCCCTTGTGCTTGAAAGGTCGCTGAATAATATAGTGTATCGAAGCCACGATTTATAGTCCACAGAGGGATTAGTGCTATAGAGCTGAAGTTCAATATTAGTCCACAGTCGACAGACCACAGAAAAATTGTATAGTTCAATAGTCCACAGACCACAGAAAAAAGTGATATAGTGCTGAAGGCTGAAGAGCTGAAGGTGATAGTTTTTTTTAAGATCGAGCATTTTGCGATGTAATGTTTTTTTAGTGTTTCTCTGGTAAAAAATCAGGATTAATCCAGCAGGAGAATAAAAATTTAATCTGTATTTCATTCAACTAATGAGATTTATGGGTTTCTGCTGTAAAAAATATCGGTTTT
>DYEF01000039.1 GCA_020725805.1 Bdellovibrio sp. | reverse complement strand
TGGGGACGGATTATCTGAAGTGCTTAAAATCATTATGAAAAGGATAAAGCAGATGCTTAGTAAAGAGAAAAAAGTGAATAAAAACCAGCTAAGATTTAGTTTTGCGGAGGATTTATGAAAAATTTTGGGGTATTTCCAGTAATACCCTAAATTTATATTGACCTGGATTAAAAACTGTACATAATCTGTTATATTATCTTGCCATGTTTAGATTTTACAGATTGGAATATTTGCTTCTTCTGATATTTTCAGTAATATTTTTAATTTATATTATCAGGTCATTCTTTTCTTACAGAGATAAGATTCTGAGTGTCTTTTCTGAAAATATCATTTACCGTATAACCCGTAATTATAGCCTTAAAAGGGTTTTGGAATATATTGTATTATGTTCGGTGGCTCTTATTCTTATATCAGCCGGTATAATGTCTCCGCAATTTGGTAGAAAATCTATAGATGTTAAAAAGAAGGGAATAGATATTTTAATTGCCCTTGATGTATCAAAGTCAATGCTTGCTCAGGATATTGTTCCAAGCAGACTTGAAAGAGCCAAACTGGAACTTTCAAATCTTATTTCAATGCTCAAGGGTGACAGGGTAGGGGTAATCCTCTTTGCCGGGCAGGCCTTTATGCAGGTGCCGCTTACCACGGATTATGATGCGGCAAGGTTGTTTCTAAGGAATATAGGAGTTGATTCTGTCCCTGTGCAGGGTACAAATTTCAAGGCAGCCTTTCAGCTTGCAAAGGATATTTTTACCAGCAACCAGCAGGGTGGCGGCGCTAAGGTTGTTCTTATGCTGACCGACGGGGAAGACCATGAAGGAAATTATGAACAGATTATTGATGAATTCAGGATGCAGGGAATAAGGGTTTATGCTATCGGTATAGGTACTATGACCGGTGAACCCGTCCCTGAGAATAACAATACAGGCAAGGGATATAAGAAAGACAAGACAGGGCAGATTGTTGTAAGCAGACTTAATGAAGGATTGCTGAAAAAGGTAACTTCATCAACCGGAGGTATGTATATTCAGGGAAGTAATAAGGAAATCGGCATACCTCTAATCATTGATGAACTCCGAGGATTAAAAAAGGCTGAAATCAATACGAAGGAAGTTTATGAATATCTTGACAGATATTATCTGCTTGCATTGCTGTCATTTATTGTACTCTTGTATGCGTTTCTGATTCTCCCTTTTTTAAGGGCCAAAACAACAAGTTCACTGCCGCTGGTGTGGATATTCATTATTTTATCAGTAAGCGGCTTCTCTCCGTTTTTACGTGAAAATCCGGAGTCAAAAAAAGGTAACGAATATTATCAGAACGGTAATTTCAAAGAGGCTGCAGAAAGTTACGAAAAGGCACTAAAGAGTCTTCCGCGCGAGCCTCTGCTTCATTACAATAAGGCAGGTGCACTTATAAAGGAGAAAAAGTATAACGAGGCTTTTGACGAACTCCGAAAGGCGATTGTCGGAGCAGATGACAGGCTGAAATCCAAAATATATTACAATATGGGAAACCTCTTCCTTGAGCAGCAGAAGTATGATGAGGCGATAGATTCATATATAAAATCCATTCAGTTCGACCGTCAGTTTATTGACCCGAAGCATAATCTCGAAATGGTTCTGAGGATGATGAAGGAACAGAACAACAAACAGCAACAGGACCAGAAGGAAGAAAAGAAAGAAGAGAAAGAGAAGGAGGAGAAGAAAGAGCAGGCAAAGGAGCCGGAGAAGAAAGATGAGGAAAAGTCTCAGAATCAGGAGGAGAAGAGAGATATGGCAAAGGCTGAACAACTCCTCAACTCCCTTAAAGAGAAGGAGACAGAACAGCCTTTTAATAAATTTCTGATTAAGGAATTCAGCAATACCGATGTTGAGAAAGACTGGTAATTTTTTGTTTCTGGTCTGCTTTTTGGCAGGTATCTCTGTCTACGCAGACGATGTAACGGTTGAAGCTACGATAAATGCTGATGAAATTGGACTGAATGATACGCTGGTTTATACACTCAGTATAACCTGCGGCTTCAATGCCGAACCTTCTCAGATCAAGTTTCCTGACTTTCTGGGATTCAGAAAGCTCTCACAGAGTCAGTCAAGCAGTATGAATATTGTAATAGGAGGAGGGCAGACGTTTTCCAAGGTAAAGAATTATGACATTCAGCTATCGCCGAACAAAACAGGGGTCATAGAAATAAAACCCGCTACTGTGGTAATTAAAGGTAAGGTGTATCAGACCAGGCCGCTTAAGGTTACCGTGCTTCCGGCCTCAAAATCATCTTCGGCTCAGAAACAACGTCAGATGAAAAATCCATTCAGGTCACCTTTTGATATCGATGAGCTCAATCTTGAACCCAAAATAAGTGACGATGATATAATTCTTCAGGCTGTAACTGACAAGAAATCTGTTTTTGTAGGAGAAGAGATTATCTTCTCTGTCTATCTGTACAGCGCAGTTCAGATATATGATATTGAGCAGTTTACACTCCCGAAATTTGAGAATGCCTGGACAGAAGATATCTACAGCCCTCAGAAATTTACCTCGGAGCAGAAACGCATTGGTCAGCGGGTTTACAATGTATATCTTCTCAAGAGGAAGGCTATCTTTCTGAACAAGGCAGGTATTTATGAGATAGAACCAACTTCCATAGTTCTGAACGTGGTGTCCGGTTTTTCGCAAAAGAGGATATCCAGACAGACACAGAATATCAAAATCGATGTCAAACCGCTGCCCGAAAAGGATATGCCGGCCGATTTTCCGCCTTTTAATGTCGGTGATTACAGGATAAGTTACTCTCTCTTCCCGGAGAGACAGCCGATGGATAAACCTTTTACTCTTAAAATATCTGTTGAGGGGACAGGTAATATCAATGCCTTTTCCATTCCGAAACTCAAAGACAATCCCGAACTCCGGTTTTATGACCCGGTAACCAATTCAGATATTCAGACTGAAAACAGGGTATATAAGGGCAGGAAAACCTTTGAGTATCTTGTCTTTGCGAAAAGGACCGGAAGAATCCAGATACCATCTTTTGAGATTTCCTACTTCAGGCCTGATACGGCGAGTTTCGAAAAGGTACTTGTTTCGGGACTTTTCATAGATGCAACGGAACCGGAGAGTCAGGGCAGTATAGTCAAAAGAAGCAGTGAGACCGACGGTGCGGACAGACCGGCAAGTATAAGATTTGTAAATGTAGCGGGAAAGGGTTTCAGCGGGATAGGGATTAATGTGTTTTTTATACTCTCTCTGATTTGTCCCGGAATTTATTTTCTGATAATTCTGAGGGATAACATCAAAAGCCTTGTATTGTTTCTGGGCTTTGATTCTGAGACTGCAAGGAGCAGAAGGAGACTCAGGAAATATTTGAATAAAATGTCTCTTGATATGAAGAAAAAAAATGTCGCAGATTTTTCAGGTAATCTGTATGCGGCTATTTCCGAACTGATTTTTATCCGTTTCGGAATCAATATAAGGGGAATGACCCGCGATAATCTGAAACAGGCACTTGCCGAAAAAAATGCGGGAGATAATCTTGCAGATGAGATAGTTGGACTGCTTGATACCTGTGAGATGATAAAGTATGCAAATTCGGCTGTAAGTGAAAGTGAGATTGAGAGTCTTTTTAAGAGATTCCGTATGGTAATGAGGGAATGCGGTGAATAAGGTATTGTTTTTCATAATATTGGTTTCCATTCTATTTTTGAGCGCTTATACAGATATATCTGACGGGAATAAACTATTTCTCTCTTCTGATTACAAAGGTGCAGCGTCAAAATACAGCGAAATCGCAGAGAAGGGTGTGGAAGACCCTGTATTATTCTATAATCTTGCAACATCATATCTCTATGCGGGTGAATATGGTAAGGCTGTATACTGGTATTACAGGACTATGATAATCGAAGGGGCCTTAGATGATACCTTAAAAAATCTGAAAATGGCTTACAGGGGGCTCGAAGAGCAGGGAGTTGCCAATTCGGGTCCGGATTCGCTCATATATGATTTTATTATCAGATTTCACCACCCCTTAATACCGCTGATCTTCGTCATTTTGGTAAATATCCTGTTTTTTATCTTGATTTTGGGAAAGTTTTTGCCGATAAAGACAGGCGTGAAGTCTTTGTTGGTTGTCTTATCGGTGATAGTCGCAGTACTTGCGGTATTTATTTCGGCAAGGATATATTTCTTTCACTTTCAGACAAGGGGAATTGTGATTTCAAAATCGGTTGAAGTAAAGGAAGGACCTTCCGATGCATATAAGACAATTTTCAAGGTTGATGAAGGGAGCATGGTTAATATAACGGACAGATATCAGGATTTTTATCAGATAGAGAGGTCCGGAGTAAAGGTCAGGGGGTGGGTATCTTCAAGGGATATAGGAATACTGAAGGCAGGTAAATTATAATGACTGAACAGATAACCACATTATTTTCAGGGCTTACGGATGAAGAGATATCGAAACTCAAATCATATATGGAGCCGAAGAGGTACAAACCTTTAGAGACTATCTTTCTGGAGGAAATGGAGGGTAATGCCATATATCTTGTGCAGGAAGGAACAGTAAAAATATCGAAGATTGCAGATGATGAGGAGAGCGGGGAGAACAAGGAAGCCGAGAAGGTAATGACTTATTTCAGGTCAGGGGATATTTTCGGTGAAATGAGCTTTATCGATAATCTTCCGAGGTCTGCTTCTGCGTATGCCGTTGAAGATTGTGAATTGTATATATTCAAGAGGTCTGCATTTGAAAAGATGGCGGATGAAGACCCGAAGTTTGCCATAAAGGTTCTTATGAATATCTCGCGTATTATAAGTCAGCGGCTGAGAAGGACAGACGAAATTCTGATTTATCTTGCGACCCAGCTTGATATTTATTTTACGTAGATATGACATCTTTTACATATCATTATCCGGGATTTTATCAGTCTTTTTCAAAAGTAATGCCGGATGTTATGATATGAATGCGGAGGTTTTTATTTATGAAAAAAGTACTTTTGCTTATTGTAATTTCTGTTATTTCAGTATCATCTCTGTATAGTGCAGATGAGAAGGCTTCTGAAGCAATAGTCAGATATTCTGACAGGGTAAAGATGATAATAAAGAAGAATATCCCTCTCGAAAAAAAGAAGTCTGAGATAAGAAAGGTCGTTGATGAGATACTTGATTATAACGAACTTGCCAGAAGGTCGCTCGGGAGACATTATAAGGACAGGTCGAAGGAGGAGATAGAAAAATTCAATGGTCTGATGAGGGAACTGATTGAGACTTCGTATATGAAGAAGATTACATCGACTATTGATTACAAGCTTGTTGTAAAGGGAGAGAGCGATGAAGAGGGTGAACTTATTGTAAATACGGAAATCAGTTCTTCTGACGGTAAGGTTCAGGTAGGATTTGCGTTATTTAGGCGCGAAAACAAATGGGTAATATATGACCTGATAATCGATGAGGTCTCAACTCTTAAGAACTACAAATCCGAATTTAATAAGATAATTAAGGAACAGGGCTTTGATATGGTTATAAAAAAGATGGAAAATAAACTTTCAGAACTCAAAGATGAGAAATAGATTAGCCGGTCTTTTAGTCGTTCTGAGCATTGTCGTCCTGTTCTATCTGATATTCCCTTTTGAAAGAGAAATCCGTATAAAAATTGACAGTAAGTTGTCAAAGGGATTGAAACAGGTAAATCTTATATTATCCGCAGGCGGTAAATCTGTGCTTGAAAAGCAGTATTTTGTCGATGAAAGATTCGGCAAGTATTATGGCTTTATTGAGGACAGAGTGCGTCTCAAAAGAGGAAAATACGATGTCGATATCTTTCTTATTTATCCCGACAGTTATCTGAATAAAAAATCAGACCTTGTTATAAACTATGCATTCCGGGGGATGAATAATATTGAATTGGAGGTAAAGGAGTAAGATGAGAATAAAACCTGTTTATCTGTTTATCATTTCGGCAATGTTAATGAACTGCTCAATGCGGACAGAGGATTATACCGCTGCTGAAAGAAGGATGGTCGGTTTCGATATCAGGTTTATATCGGATTCAGTTGAGATATCAGGTCTGTCGGATGATATTAAAAAGTATATACGGGAACTGAAGAAGGAACGGGATGAAAATATTATAATCAATATTAACCTCGGCAGGACAGATAAATGTGCCGAGTGTTATTACTACAAATTCAGGTTCAGAAATAATACTTTTGACATCGACCTTTACGGAGATTATCCGCTCGGAATCCAGTACGGTATTTATGCTGTTCTTGAGATGCTGGGTTACAGATTCTTCAGCCCTTACAGGGAATATATTCCGGATGGTATCGACCCGGCTGAACTGAATATGCTTCTTGATAAAGATAAAGATGTAATTTTCAGACCGTCAATGGGTACAAGAGGTCTTCATCTGCATACTCTTCACCCTACAGAGGCTCTTTATGATGTATGGCTTGGTTCGGATACTGAAAATGCCTTCAGGATAATTGACTGGCTGGTTAAGATAAGGGGAAATTATATCCAGTACGTAGCCTTGAAGGATATATTGAATAGCGAAAGATACGCAGAGTGGAGGAAGAAGACGAAGGCGATTATCGATTATGCACACAAAAGGGGGGTGAAGACGGGGTTGAACTGCCTTGTCTTTGCCGCCTCCAGTCTTCAGAACGGTTATGTGATTGAAAAGGAGGAAGACCTTGCTTTTTTAAAGGAGCTGGACTTTGATGTTCTCAATCTGTCATTCGGGGAGTTCGTGGGAAACGAACCATCGAGATTTATTTCGGAGATACAGTTCATAGCAGATGAGATTAAGGGTATTAAACCTTCGGTCGAGATAACCGGTACAATCCATGTGGGTAATTTCGATAATCTCTGGGTAACTTACAATAATGAGACGATTTTGTATTACTTCCTCGTGAAGTATATAGAAGAGGTAGTTCCGTTTGTTCACACAGTTATGTATTTTAATCTTACGGAGCCGGCAGTAGGAGCATATAATCATAAGACGTTCAGGGAGCATCGCGAATTTCTGCTTGATTATCTCAAACGCGAAAAAAAGGTTGTATACTTTCCTGAGAGCGCCTACTGGATAGCCTTCGACAATAGTGTGCCTTTGTATCTGCCGCTCTATCTCAGGAGCAGATATCTTGATATAGAACTTATGAACAAGGAGTGCAAAAGCGACTTGTGCAGGAATAATTCCGGTCACATAGTTTTCACATCAGGATGGGAGTGGGGTTATCATCAGACGGATTACCTCTCAACAAGGATATCTTATAATCTGAACCGCAGCTTAAAGGAAGAGATTGCAGAGATGTTCAGGCCAATGGGTGAGAATGGATATCTTACAGGTCAGTTTGTATATGAACTGTCAGAAATACAGGCCGAGTTTCTGATAAACAGGAGGCTTGCTCCGTATTATGCGGGTGTAGATGCATGGGTTGAACTCGGGCACAAGAGCGGAATTATAGGACAACCGGACAGAATTATGGTGGACGAAATATCCTCTCTAAGTGAGGAAAGGCGGGAGTTTTTCAGAAAGAATATTCTGGAGAATCTGAGACTTTTTTCTCATAAGATGGAGGAGTTTTATAAAAAGACATTAACCATCAGAAATGAGAGTAAAATTGAATTTGTTGATGAGGTAATAGATGGCTTTGCCGCTGATTACTACAGGAGTATATTTGTGTATAATGTCTACGCCGCTGTTTTTTACAATGATGCTGAGTATCTGAAATCTGCAGAGGAGGCAATGAATAAGGCAGGTGAGATTGTATCAAAAAGGCACAGCAGACTTTATTATCCAGAGAAGGATCTGATTTTATTATCCAACGAAAATCCTACGATTTATAAATTCGGATATCTGAAACAGTCAGACGGGTTATGTCTTTATCTGAGAGATTTGCTCAAGGCAAAAAATGTTATTACGGGGGGTAAAGAGTATATCCCGTCCTGTATTGAATAGAAATATAAAATAAGTTCTTGAAATTTAAATAAAAGATGGTATTATTCCTTCCCTGTTTCGGGGAGTGGCTCAGTCTGGCTAGAGCACCTGGTTCGGGACCAGGGGGTCGCTGGTTCAAATCCAGTCTCCCCGACCATCCCTTCTTTGGGCGAAATTTCCAAAAATAATCAGTAAACTGTCTTTTGTTTGCCATCTTCGTTGTCAGGCAAAAAAGTCAGGACCAAAGGCAGAATCCCTGAACTATTTTTATGCGATTAAGATTTGGCAGATCTGGTGTCGGGTAGCGTTCTAACCAATTGATATTATTGGTAATATTTTAAATTGTTCTGGTTTGGTGCCAGGCAGACCTGATAGGAGAATGAACTAGTCTGGAACATTTTTTAACCTTGTGTGTTTAAAAGTGCAGATTAAGCGGCGGACTTAGGTCTTGCCGCTGGTAAACTTTTTCAAGGAGGATGTTATGAAGAAGTTAGTGGTGCTGACAGTATTCGCTTTCGTGATGCTTTTTGCAGGAGTACTTCTGGCCCAGAATCAGGAGAATCAGGGTGTAGGGACCCAGACACAGGAAGTAAAGGAAGAGGCCAATCAGGTTAAGGAGCAGGCAAGAGAGCAGGCAAAGGAGATGAAGGAAGAGGGCAAGAAGAAAGGTAAGGAGGCAAAGGAAGAGGCAAAGGAGAAGGCCAAAGAGGTTAAGGAGCAGGCAAGAGAGCAGGCAAAGGAAATGAAGGAAGAGGCAAAGGAGAAGGCCAAAGAGGTTAAGGAGCAGGCAAGAGAGCAGGCAAAGGAAATGAAGGAAGAGGCCAAAGAAAAAGCAAAAGAGGCTAAGGAACAGGAAAAAGAGCAGGCCAGAGAGATGAAGGAAGAGAAGAAGGAAAAGGCCAAGGAGAAGAAGGAAGAGAAGAAAGAGAAGGCAAAGGAGAAGAAAGAGAAGGCAAAGGAGAAGGCCAAGGAAAAGAAGGAAAAGGCAGAGGAGAAAAAGGCAGAATAATTTAAATTTATTAAACGATATTTTTAAGGCGCCTGAAAGGGCGCCTTTTTTATTTTCTGACTCAAAATTCATTGATAAAGGTATTTCGGTTACTTTGCGGGTAAATAACGGTTTTTACTGCTTGAATAATCCTGTTAATTTTGATAGATATTTCACCACTAAGGAGGTTATTTATGTTAAGAGCCCTTTTTTCGATTTTGTTGGTCCTGTTTTTGGTCTCTGGCTGTATAAAGGAAGTTCCGAATCCGAAGTATTCAGGCACTAATCAAAAAGAGGTAAGAATGTTTATAGATGAGATCGTAAATGAGCTTGCTCCTCTCGAAAAGGAGCTTGCAGCTACCCAGTATGCCGCGTGGGACGGCGGAAATGATGAGGACTACAAGAAGGCGGCAGAGCTTGAAACCCTTTACCGTCTCAAATTATCGGACAGGGAAAAATTCAGAAAACTATCGGAATATAGAAAAAGAAATATCAAGGACTCTCTGCTCAGGAGAGAGATTGAAGTGCTTTATCTTATGTTCCTTGAGAATCAGCTTGACAAAGATATCATCGAAGAACTGGTGAAGAGGTCAAATGCTATTGAGAAGAAATTCAATACATTCAGGGCTAAAATTGATGATAAGGAAGTGACAATGAATGATATTAAGGAGATACTGAGAACCTCCAAAGACAGAAAACTGAGGGAGAAGGCCTATCTGGCACAAAAATCAATAGGTAAGGAGATCGGTAAGGAAATAGTGGAACTGATGAATATCAGGAATTATGCCGCTACCAAGGTCGGATTCAAGGATTTTTATGAGTACAGACTTGCGATTCAGGATCTTGATAAGAATTATGTACTCGGTCTCTTCGATAATCTTGTAAAACTGACAGAGGAGCCCTTTAAGATTGTAAAGAAGGAAATCGATGATATGGTCTCCGCCAATCTGGGAGTCAAGCCGGATGAGCTGATGCCGTGGGATTATTTCGACCCGTTCTTTCAGGAGGCTCCCGAATTCGGTGAACTGAATCTCGATAACTATTTCAAAAAACTTGACCTTGTGAAGGTTTCTGTTGATTTCTATAAAGGTCTCGGTATGGACCCGACTGATATACTCGAAAGAAGCTCTCTTTTTGAAAAGCCGAAAAAGAATCCCCATGCATTCGAAATGAGTGTTGACAGAACGAACGATATCAGAATTCTTTGTAACCTAAAGAATGATTATGACTGGATGACTACGCTGATTCACGAACTGGGACACGCCCTTTATGATAAATATACCTCAAAGGATTTACCGTGGCTGCTCAGGACACCGGCATCGAGTTTTACCACAGAAGGTATAGCTCAGTTATTCGAAAGGGCGGTCAGTAAAGACGGTTTTCTGAAGAAATATCTGGGAATGTCTGAGGAAGAGAGGGCAAAATTCAGATATGTATTCGACAAGCAGCTCAGATTCAGACAACTTGTGTTCCTCAGGTGGAGTGCGGTTATGGTAAATTTTGAGGCACAGGCGTATGCAAATCCGGACCAGAACCTCAATAAACTGTGGTGGGACCTCGTCGAAAAGTATCAGCACATAAAAAGGATTCCCAACAGGGATGAGCCTGACTATGCTGCCAAGATACACATAGCAACTGTTCCGGTCTATTATCATAATTACATTATCGGTGAGCTCTATGGCTCGCAGCTGCTCTTTGCTATTACCGGATATATCAATAAGAAACCATCAATCAGAAATGTCAGTGTAGAAGAGGTTAATAAGATTGATTTTATCGACACGCCCGAACTGGGTGTCTATGTCAAGGATAAGGTCTTTTCTCCCGGCGCAAGTCTCGACTGGAAGGCATTTGTAAAGTTCTCGACGGGCGAGGAACTTTCACCGGAATATTTTGCAAAACAGTTCTTTTAATCGGATGCTTAGTCGACTATTTCAATGATTATTGTCTGGACGGGCTGAGGTATTCCCTTTGCCTCTACAATGTCACCCTGTTTGAATTTTACTCTCCCCTGAATTGCACCGGGATTGTTCTGAAGGGACTTCTTTACGAGTTCAAAGGAATATTCGGACAAGATTATATATCCTCCCGGAGCAGCGGCACAGAGACGTGAGGCCAGATTTACATTGTGTCCGAGGACCGTATAGTTTGTAAGTTGTTCTGAACCGATATTCCCGACGACCATAATCCCCGAATTGATACCTATTCCTACCTTTGGCTGTGGCTTATTTTCTCTTCCCCATTTTTCAATCAGTTTGCTGTGTGCTCTCTGCATATTGATTGCACAGTTGACCGCTCTGAGGGCATGGTCTTCATAGGGAACCGGTGCACCGAAGAGGGCCATTACCTCATCTCCTACTATCTTGTCTACCATAGCATCGCTGTCGATTACTGTTTTTATCATTGCTGAGAGAAATTCATCAATTATCTCCTTGACCTGTTCGGGTTCGAGGTGAGATGACATTGATGTAAATCCCCTGAGGTCGGCAAAAAGGACAGAGAGTTCATATTTGCGTGGTTTGAAGACATCTACACCCTGCGAGGTTATCTGGTCAATGACCTTTGGTGATACATATTTCTTGAAAGACTGTTCTATCATCTTCAGCTTGCTTATGTCCTCAACCATTATCTGTGCGCCGTCTTTCAGGGCGGTGGCGGTAATTTTGATGAAATGTTCCTTTCCGCTTTTGGGGTGAATATATCTCGTCTCGATCTCGTAAGGTCTCTGGAATTTTACCGCGTTTGTGAGATATTCCACAAGTCTTTCGGGATTGAGCCCGGGGGCATTGACGGACGAGATGTGTTTGCCGGTCATTTCCAGACGGCTTTTCATAATATGGTTTTCCGCAGCAGAGTTCATGTATGTGATATTGAAGTTTGTATCGGTCTGAATGACTATATTTGTCAGTCCGAATATTGTCCTCGGTCCTGTTACGGATACCTTATTCTCTTTCAGATTTCTTATTTCCTGTTCGAGCTCGGCGATACGGTTCTGATAGAGTTTAATTTGGTCTTGAAAGGAATTTTCATCCATAAGTAATATTTATACTACAACAGAGGGCCAAAGTAAAATTATTTTCTCAGCAATACATAAATTGCACCTGTTCCGCCGTCCCGCGGAGTTGCCGAGCAGAATGCAAGTATATGTCTCCCCGTTGATTTGCCGGATAGCCAGCCCTTAAGCGACTCCTTCAGAACCGGCATATAATCTTTCGAATGTATTCCCTTGCCGTGAACTATAAGGACGCACCTCATTCCGAATTTGCGTGATTGCTCTATAAAATTCTTTACAAGGCTTTTGGCCTCGTCCTTTGTCTTGCCGTGGAGGTCTATATAATCCTGATAGGCAATTTCACCTTTTTTGAGTTTTTTCAGGACATTCGGGTCATAGTCCTTTACATTGTATCCCTCGATATACTCTGCCGTATCATTGATTCTGAACTCAATATCTCCGTCTATGAGCATACTGAGGGTATGGATTATTTCATCATCTTCATCCGATACCTTGGGTGTCTTCGGAATACTTTTTTTGGGTATTCGGCCGTCTCTGGGAATCTTTCTGACCCCCTCCATCTCTCTTTCGAACAGTTCTTCGTCGGACAGGTAGTTTTCAGTGACTTTTTCTTCGACCGGTTCTTCTTTCCTTTTCTTCTCTTCTCTCACCTGATTCTCTTTTATCAGGTTCTTCTTAATCTCTAAGAGTTTCTTTTTGAAATCATCCATTTCATTCCAGATATTTGAATGATACCTTTACCCTTGCCCTGTATGCCACGACTTTATTGTTTTCGATTTTCATGTCCAACTCCGAAATCTCGGCAATCCTTAGTTCCTTTAAGGACTTTCCTGCTGTCTCGACGGCGTTCTTTGCGGCATCCTCCCACGACTTTTTTGATGTGCCTACGAGTTCAATAATTTTGTAGGTAGATTCTTTCATTGTTACCTCCTGTGGTTTTGCAGATATGCTACCAGTATGCGGGATTTATGTAAAGAGAAAAGAATCAGCCTGTGCAAAGACCTGTTACCGCAGAATATTTCAGAACCTCAAAACAGGTTTATCTGCTCTTGCCTTCGAGATAACGTCTGATCTGCTTGTACTGTGAGTCTCCGTCAAGTCCGGCCTCCTGCATAACGGCCTCGCCGGAACCGGAACCCAGATATCTGCCTTTCATATAAGGATGCATTGTCAGTTCTCTTCCGTATTTCCCTGTAACCCATCTGAGCATTGTAGGAAGTGTAAAACCGGTTATGCCCATTGCCTCTTCCCTGAGCGGATACGGAAGTATCTCTTCCTGTCTTCTGACGTCCAGCATATCGAAGAGTTCGGCGCTGGATACATAGTAAATATTCAGATTTATGCCATCCTTTTCGAGTCTTGGAAGTGCCTTGTTTATGAATTCAATCATTACGGCACTTTCCTGTATAATAACCGTACCGTCGGCCTTTTTGCCGTCGGCCTTCCTTATGGCATATATCCCGTTTACGGATTCATGTGCCGGAGCGATTTTCAGTGCTGTCCTGTTGTATACCTTTTCGTTCGGTCTTGTTACGAACGGTGATATTACGCAGGGTCTCTTTTTCAGTGCTGCTATCAACAGCGGCCATACTTCTCCCGGCTCCCACGGGGTAAGTGTGATCAGAACACCTTTCGGAAAATTCTCCTGCAGGAGCTGCAGACACTGGGGGTCTGCGTGTGTCGGACCATCTTCGCCTGTCTTGAGACCTGCGTGTGCGTTTACGAGTATCCACGGATTGTATTCTCCCCCGAAATGTTCTGTGCGGTTCTGCTGCCCGATCCCGTACAATCTCGCAGCTGTATGTTCCATCGCTGAAATGAAGGCTCCGTATGAGCTGCTGGAAGGAATGTGTTTGCCGAAAGCTGCTATTCCGCTCATCATTGCTCCCATTGCATCTTCACAAATTCCGCCGATTGAAAGAAGCCTGCAGTCAGGATTTTCGACTGAGTCGTAGAATCCCTCCGGGAATCCCTTGTTTACTGCATTGATGGATGTACTTCCGAGGAGGTCTGCGGCACCTGCTACAAATGCACCGCCGGTCCTGGTGTTGAGATAATTGAGTGAATCTCCGAGTGCTGCACGGATAGTAGTAGTAGTGTCAGGGTTGAGTCTGAGTTCGGCGGGTGTTGTATCTGCCCTTATGCTGTCTGATGAATATACAATATCAAGGTTCGGTCTTTTGCCGTGTGGCTTTCTGCCTGCAGCATTGAGTCTCTTTGCTGATTCGATGATTCTGTCGGCAAAGAGTCTGAGTGAGCCGTCTGATTCTATGGCTTTTCTGATGGACATAAGAGTTTCATAATACAATTCCTCGATTTTTTCAGGGGTTGGCTCAATCTCGCATTTGGGTACCATTGTCTTATATGTGTCCTGAAAGTCCTTACAGGCAAGATAATATCCTTCCGAGCAGAATTTGTGTCCGGCACCGTGTGAAGCCCTCCCTTCGATTCCGTATTTCCAGCCCTTTATTGTTCTGTAAACAATTGCGGTCGGCATTTTGTTGGGGAGTTGTGCGGCAAAGAGCTGGGCTGCAAGTATCTTGTTGAAATCCTTACCGTCGTCCACATAGATTACATTGAAATCGTTCAGGTAGCAGAGTTCGGACGGATTCCACTGGACGTAGTCACCTTTCTGATTTCCGTCTCTGCAGACGCGGTTGGAGTCTATCGATGCCTGATTGAAATCGATGTGCAAAAATGCATTGTATAGTCTCGATGCCGATGCGGCTGCCAGTGCCTCTGCAACTCTGCCGGGTGTCATTCCGCCCTCTCCCTCGACTATGTGTACCTTCGGGGGATTTTCCCTGTAGAAGTCAAGTGCACCGAATGCATAGCCGAATGCTGCGGGAACACCGACCCCTGATGCACCGGTCGCGAGTTTTACAAACGGAGTTGCTGGGGTGGGGTGGCCGTCGAGTGCCTTTGCTTTAAATTTCCTGAAGAGCGGAAGTGAATTTGTGGGATTCCTTCTGAAACCGAGCAGGTCTTCGAATCTGAGCTGATATTTTTCCTCCGGCAGCTCTGAGGGGGCAAAGGCACGCATAATCTCGTTTCTGAGAGCCCACATTGCATACAGGCCAAGTGCCTTGTGTCCTGCTGCATAGACAATTATATCCTGGTCATCCCTTGCGGGGTTTCTGATATCGGAATCCAGAATGTTGTAGACCAGTGAAGCAACGAATCTTCCTGAAGAGATTGAACCACCCGGATGTCCGCTCATAGGAACGTAGTTGTACATTACGGCACAGAGCGTTCTGTATATGATGTCCAGCCGTTCAAAGAGGTTCTTTTCTTCTTCGCTCATAGGGTTACCGCTTTGTATGATGTCGTTTACATCATAATATCTGCCTCTTCTCTCCATAAATCCGAGAGTTCTTGACGGAACTCCTTCGAAAGATATCTTTTGCATAAAACCTCCTTTATTGGTTGTTTCTAATTATAAAATTCTGCCAGTATTTTAACTGGATATCAGCACCCAGATCGAATATCTGTACCAGAAGGGAATCATTGTTCTTTTCGATCAGTCCGCAGGTTCTGGATACCGGATACCGGTTTGCTCCCGCACTTCCGGGATTGACAAAAATTATATTGTTTGAACTGGAAGCAACATAGTTGTGTGTATGCCCGTAGACAACGAGGTCGGGTTTCAGGGAATATATCAGCTTCGAAAGTTCGGTCCAGTTGGGGTGATTCTTTTCGATGATATGAGAAACAAATATCCTGAGACCGTCTGTTTTATAAAACAGATACTCAGGAAGTATATCTCTCAGGTCCGTATCTGTATTACCGCATACTGCAAATGTCGGGGCAATCTCCGAGAGCTGCCTTATTATCTCAGGCCCGCCTATATCACCGGCACAGATGATATGGCTGACGTCCTTAAAAAGGGTCTTCAGTCTTTTATCAAACTGTCCGTGCGTATCTGATATCAGACCTATCTTAAAACCCATTATTTCCCCTTCTGTCTCTTCTTCAAGGCATCTTTGATATTGTTGAGTGTGATAATTGCGGTAGATATGTTGATTGCTTCATCCATAGTAGGTTGTTTCCTGACAATCTTTCTTAACAGAAATGATGTATCCGTTGCGCTCGCCTTAATGGAGTAGATAAGTACCGTCCTGTTTTCGAATGGATAGATATCATATCTGTACTCACCGCTTTTTAGGTCACCTGAGACGACCGAAATATCAATACTTTTCTTGGGAGTGTGATTATGTCTCAGACGGTATTTGATACTGTAAAGCACTGCATCGAGTTTGTAGTCAACAAATGCAGTGTCACCTTCCTGTTTTGCAATTTTGCATTCGAGAATCGAGGGGAATATCTCTGTGTAGTGTTCGTAATCTGTGAGTACATTCCAGACTTCATCAGGAGTTGCATCGATGAGTGTAAATAAAGAGACCTGTTTCGGGCGGGCTCCGGAGTTTTCTATAAATCCGAGCTCACCTTTGTTCAGGAGGGGAAGAATGGATTTTATATCGAATCCGGAATCTATCGGCGACATCAGTTCTCCTCCGTAGAGATAAAAAGATGCAAGAAAAATTATTATCAGGTTTAGATATTTCATCAGCAAAACCCACAGGACCTGCCAGACTGATATAGACATAAAAAAACCTAAATTCAAGTATAATAAGCTGTAAGCAAACAAATTGATACCGGTGCCGGATAATTCTGCTGCTGTATGGCATAGTATTCTGCTCAATTTCTACAGAAGTGGTTGGTAATATCTGTAAAGTCTCTTGCCTGACCGCAACGATTATTAAGTGCATAAAAGAAATATGTTAAGAATTTGTAAATTTTGTATTGATAAAAGATATAATTGGAATTATTATTGTCAGAGCGGAGGTTTATATGAAAAAACTTTTATTTGTTGCTTTGATTTTTGCAGTATTCGTTTTTGCCTGTTCTGATTCAGAGGAATCGTCAAAGGACACGTTCAGTCCGGCAGATGTGGTATCGGATGCAGGTCTAGATGCTTCTGTTGAAGATACAGGAGGTATTGAAAAAGGGGAGGGGGTATTCAGGGAGGGCTGTCCGGTAAAGGGTAAGGCAACTGCCCGCGAAATTAAGGATAAGGATGCAAGGATGAAGGGACTTACTTTTACTGCGGTGGGTGGTGCCGGTGACTATCTGCTTATGAATGAAAAGGCGGCGTATATCATTTCAAGGCCCGGTAATGACAATGCATATTATCTGTACGGAGGGATTCTGATCGATGCGATTGCAGTAAAGGATTGCAGACAGGTTGCGCCTGAGGATTTTGAAGAGCTGGGACTTGTAGTCGGTAAACTCAATACGGCAGATTTTTCCGCCTCGATACTGAGAATGTTCAGGGGAGATAAGATTGAAATCATAAACGATGGCTCGGACGGCAAACCTGCAACGGTGAGAGTAACGGGTGCCGATGATACTTTCTGGCTCGTGGAAGACGAGCTGATAAAAATGGCTCTTTCCGACGGTAAAGAGAAGAAGATGAGCGAGCCTTTGGGGATTGAGATAACTGTTGATTATATTCTTCCGCCCGATTCACCGGTTCTGAATATTAAGATTACTTTCAGGAATAAATCGGATGTAAAGAAGAGCTTCATCTCGGGATTCGCTGTCTTTTTCGGGGATTCCACTCCTGTCAGGTATTTTGCAAGTTCAGTTCTTGAGGTCGGTGGGTTCAGTATTGATCAGGGGATTCCGTGGATTTATGCAAGTGATAATGTCAAGTCCTATGCCGTAGGATGGAAGAATGCCAATATGTCAACGATAGATGTGATCGGTGTGTCAGGTATTGTAGATTCCAATCAGCTCGTCTCTCCTGTAGAGCTGAACCCCTCCGGAAGCACAGGGGATTCAAAGACTATAATTACATTCTTCTCCGTGGGAGAAGGAGGCTCAGCATCTGCAACGAAGGAGTTTGTGAGGTTCAATCCTACACCGATACCGGATGTGGGTTATGAACTTTATGATATATCCGGAAAAGTTCTGGATAAGGAGGGTAATGGTATGAGTGGGGTCAGGGTTGAGTATATGGCCAAAAGTCCTAAACGGGGTTTTATGCCTCTGGATAATCTCTTTACGAACGATAAAGGAGAGTTTTCGGGCAGGGTCGCTGTTTTCAGTGATGCCCAGTATCAGTATCAGGTCTCGGTGAGAATTGACGGATATCCTGAAATAACACCGGTTGCCGTAGATAAAGAGAATCTGAAAGATATAATCGTGAATGTCCCAGAGACCGGGAGCCTGAAATTCGATATAAAGGATGAACTGTCAAGAAATGTGGCGGCCAAACTCTCTTTCTATGATATGAGCAATAAGCCAGTCAGGACTGTATATACGGCATCGGGCAAGGAGACTATCAAGGTAGCACCGGCAGATTATAAACTTGTCATTTCGAAAGGGTATGAGTACCAGTATGTTGAGAAGGACATAAAAATCGAATCCGGCAAGACCCTCGAGTTGAATGAGGTGCTTCAGAGAGTTGTAGATACCAGCGGATACCTCTCCACAGATACGCATGTGCACGCATCTCCGAGTCCGGATAATACGATTTCAATTAAGGACCGTATTATTACTGTGGCAGCAGAAGGGCTTGATATTTCGGTTACGACCGACCACGAATTCCTGAATAGCTGGGCTGACGGCATTGAAGAGGCCGGACTTAAGGATTTTCTGATCAATTATCCGGGTGAGGAGGTGACGGCCGGTCTTCCCGAGCATCACAACATCTATCCTGTAGAGCCTGATTATTCCGTAAATGCAAGAGGCGGATATGTAAAGTGGTTCGGGAAGGATATTGCGGAACTGCATAAGATGCAGAGGGAACGGGGCGCCCCGATAATTCAGATTAATCACCCGAGAGAGTATATGAAGAATATCGGTTTTGACAATGAGAAGTGTAAGCCTACGCTGTCGGATCCGACAAAACTGGGATTCAAGTCAGATGCATCGCTGTGGGACTGGGATTTCGATGTGTGGGAGATGATGAACGGTCCGCAGAATCCTTTTTCTTATGAAAACGGAGGTGCAGCTACCTTCGAAAACTATATGAGTTTCATCAATCACGGATACATCAAAACAGCAGTCGGGGCATCAGATGCACACAACTGGGACCTCCCCGGTACTCCGAGGATATTCTTTGTCTCTGAAACTGATGACCCTGTCAAGTCCGGCAAGGAAAAATTTATTGATGCAATCAAAAAAGGGAAGGTGATAGTAAGCACGGGGGCATTTGCAGAGGTTCTTGTAAATAATTCGGCAACGGTAGGTGATATACTTACCGACAAAGATAAGGAGACAGATGTAAGAGTAAAAATTCAGGCCCTGCCGGAAATAGATGTTACATATTTCATTATATTCGTTAATTGTGATGGAGCGGTCAAGGTCAAGACTACAAATCCCGATAATCTCATCAAATATGATGATACGGTAAAAGTGGCATTGGACAAGGATTCGAGCATAGTAATCGCAGGATTTGGTAAAAAGAGACTGCCAAAGGGATTTTCCCAGTTCAATCCCGATAAGGTACCGAGATTCTTTACAAATCCTGTGTATGTTGATGTGGACGGGAACGGTAAATTTGACCCGCCGGGAGATAAATCCTGTCTGTATTATCTGGGAGAGGAATAGAGGACATCTTATTCGAAGTCGAATGGGTATCTGACTGTCGATGCCCCGCCTTTTGGCGGCGGGAACGTGAGTTTGTTTATAATTGTCCTGATGCAGGATTCTGTCTTTTCACTGTTGATATACGACTGCTCAATGGTAGATTCTGTAACTTTTCCGTTTTCACCTATGGTAAATCTTACGAGGACAGAGCCTTTTGGGAGCGAATTTTTCTCTTTTTCGGTTTTGTAGCAGTCATATATCTTAAACGATATCATATTGAATGTGTGAGCAAGGAGATTTTTATCCACAATTCCGCCTGAGACAATGAAACGATTCGCTTCAACCTTGAGAATTTTGGCGGTATCCGGTTTTGACTTTTTGAATGAGTCATAATCATCCTTTTTGATAAGGATATCTGATGTTTTTGGTGATTTTTCGAATACTTCGATGAGCATCTCCCTTAAGGAATCTATCTTTGAAGAGGGAAATCCGCCTCTTATGACTTTTACGAGATTTCCGTCCCTGTCTATTATGAAATTGTTCGGTACACCATTTGTCATATAATCCTTTGAGATTCTTTTATCGCGGTCAAAGAGTACAGGGAAGTTCAGGTTGCCGTATTTGGATTCGAAGGCTATTATATATCTCGAAACGAATTCCGGTTTGTCGTCGATACTGACAGCCAGAATCTCGAAACCCTTGGGCTCGAAATCCCTTTTAATACTGAGCATTTCGGGGAGCTGATTTCTGCATACACTGCACCATGTCGCCCATACAATCAGCAATACTACCTTTCCTTTGAGTCCCGATAGTGTATACTGGCCGCCGCCTTTTATGTCAGGCAGGCTGAAATCAGGGGCCTTTTCGTATGCGGAGCAGATATAAGCAGAATGCAAAAAAAATATTACTGCAGTCAGAACAAAAAATATCCTTTTCATTACAATATCTCCTCTTCAGGGATATAGCACAAGTGTTGAGGTAAAGAAAATATTATTTTTCTATAAGACATGACCGGTGGGCTATTTAATTTATAATGTCAAAACGCTCCGAATTTGATTTGTTACCTGGCACCTGTGCTAAAATTGGCAATAAAATCAATGTGTTAGATTTTGGTCTGCCTGGCACCCGTTTTGGTGCAGTCTGTTTTGGGAATGGATTTATGAGTAAAACAAATTAAATTTCTGAATATTGAGTAATTTTATTCCGGCTTCTGCAGAATTTTTCAGGTGGTTTAAAAATTCTGAATATACCCCAAAATTTTGGTATTTTTAGAGATTAAATTTGCAGGGATTATTGATTTTACTACTATCTAAAAGTAATCTGACTCTCTAAGCCTCTTGTTTCCTTATGTTTGCAAGGACTATGTAAACAAAATGC
>DYEF01000038.1 GCA_020725805.1 Bdellovibrio sp. | reverse complement strand
GCCATAGCGAAGGGGAAACACCCGTTCCCATTCCGAACACGGAAGTTAAGCCCTTCAGCGCCGATGGTACTGCCCTGGCGACGGGGTGTGGAGAGTAGGTCGCTGCCAGTTTTTTCTAACCAATTCCTCTCATATTCAGTTGTTTGAGTAGCTATCAAGAGGCCACCTTTAAGGTGGTTTTTTTGTTTTAAAAAACAATTCATATAAAAATTGTATGTTTGGAGGGATTTTTTCGAGGTGCTTTGAATAAGTGATAAGACATACAAAGCTAATCAGTGAATTCTCTTTCGGATTCTTTGATGATTTCAGATGGCTTATAATTCCCAGAAAGTATTACTCAATAAAACTATGAAAAAGAAATGAATATTTTATAAAACCAACCACTCAGAAACTGGTATTCTTTTTAATTCCGTGTGCAATTTTACTTTACTGTGGCCAGAATGAAGGGAACAATAAGCTTTACGGGACGGAAGAATTCAAATATTATGGACTAAACGGGGTTGGGCAGACAATGTTTCCCGGTACAGAGTCATGGAAACTCGAAGGGGAAAAACTATAAGGTATAAAGCAATCAGTCAAAAGGTACCATCTATCAGACTGATAGTTACCGCTTGGGATTTATCCGAAACCTTACAATAACATCTATAAAAATACTCAAAAAAGTACAGTGTATTGCAGATTATAATTGTCTTAAATGACTAATTATGTTATCAGAAAGGTTCATTTTAAGGGAGGATTCGTATGACGAAAAATCTGAGTGTATTTATTTTTGCAGCCTGCCTGTTTTTATTCTTTGCCTGCAGTAACGGAGACGATTCAGGAAAATCGGATGGAGGTACTGATATTCAGATGGTTGATAAGACAGCCCCTCAGTTCGAAGGGATAGGTTCTGTAACTCTCAATTTCCCCGAATCGGTCAAACTCGGCTGGTCTCCCGCAAAGGACAATGTTACTCCCGAGAGCGCAATTACATATCTGATATGTATAAGTGAATCCAAAGGAGAATGTCTGAATAATTTTTCTGACAAGAAGTCCGTTACAGGAGTTCTTTCATATCAGATTACGGATCTTATCGAAGGCAAGACATATTACTTTGTAGTTCGTGCAAGGGATGAGGCAGGGAATACAGATACAAATTCCGTCGAAAAATCTGTTCTTTTCGAAAAGTCAAAAGACAAGAATCCTCCGACCTTTATGGGGCTTTCATTTGCAACACCGGGCGGAACTTCCGTTGTGAGACTTCTCTGGAACAGCGCATCGGATAATTATACGGCAAAGGAGAAGATAGTTTATTCAGTCTGTATGTCCGAAACACAGGGTGGTTGTATAACTGAGTTCAGGGAGATTTATAAGACAGAACCGGGTGCGACGAGTTATGATGTAGGAGGGCTGACAGCCGGTAAGACCTATTACTTTGTAGTTCGTGCGACCGATGAGGATGGCAATACAGAGCTTAACAAAGAAGAGAGGAGTGCACGTCCGTCCGATGATGATCGCTTCGTTAAGACCTATGGTGATGCTACTTACAGGGGAGCTTCGGCATTCGTTACACTACCAGACGGTTATCTGATTTGCGGAGGCGGAAGGGTAGGTGATATGCTCGATTCTGATATATTCCTGACGAGACTTGACCCTTTCGGGAATGTCAGATGGATAAAGGTATTCGGAGGTCTTAAGGGCGACTCCTGCAGCGGTATCGCCGTTCATTCCGATGGCTCTTTCTATGTAGCAGGTTCATCGCAGTCATTCTCCGTTCTCGGAGACAAGGACCTTCTCTTTCTTAAATATACATCAGGCGGAGACCTTCAGATAGCAAAGAGGGTCTATACGGACAAGAATGACCTCAATGCACAGGTTGCATTGCTCTCTGACGGCACGGTTGTATATACAGGGTATACCGAACTCGATAACCAGAAGTATGATTCATTTGTTATTCTGTTTGACAGCAACGGGAATCCGCTCAAGAAGAAATTTGTCCACTCCGAGGCGGATGACTATGTAACCCGTGTAAAGGTATTCGGTGACAAGATATATCTGGTAGGTTACACAAATCCGTCTTCACCAAACAATTATGACGGTTTTCTTATTGTATTGGATAAGGATCTGAATGTACTCGGGCAGAAACTGATTGGCGGAAACGACTACGACAATATTACGGCGTTTGATATGAGTGGTGACAGCGAGCTGATACTTGCAGGTCAGACAAAGAGCTTCGGGGATTCAGACGGTGATGTCTATATGATAGGCCTAAAGACGAATACGTTTGAAAAGAGTTTTGCAAAGGTTTACGGAATCGACAAGAAGAAGGATTCTGCAGGTGATGTTGTGGTTTACAACGATTCGTATATACTGGTAGGAGATATGGTTCCACCTATAGGCGGAGATGACGACGGGATATTACTGAAGACCGATAAGGACGGCAATCTGCTCGTAAAAAAGTATTACAGGGGAATACGGGATGACTGGTTTACAAGGGCAAATATCTGCCCCGGCAGCCTTTGTGTACTTGGAGGTACCGCATCTATGCACAATGAGACCTCGGAGGTGTGGTTTTTGAAGCTTAAAGATGACGGGACAACCGGCGGAGAATGTAAGGTGTCCTTTGTCAATGAACTCAATGTCTCCGAAAAGAGTATCGAACCTGTAATATCAGACAGCAATTTTGAGATTAAAGATTCAGACATCTCTATAGATAATGTGGTTATGAATTACGTTGAGGTAGGTGCATATACCGATTATCAGTGTGTAGCCGAGTGATTTTTAAGCCTGAATAAAATTATAAGGCCTGCAACAAAGAGAATTTCTAGAGACAGGACGGAGAGTCTCTGACTATCTGTTATTCTCGATATGGTCCCGAAGATTAGGGGACCGAATATCGCAGCGATTTTACTCGAAAATGTCATAAAACCGAAGAATTCGCCTGATTTCTCCCTCGGGGAGGATACGGCTATATAACTGCGGGCAAGTGCCTGTGTCCCTCCCAGAACGGTTCCGCATACAGAGGAGATAATGAAAAATACCGCCTTGTTTTCTGCGATAAATATTATTCCGAGGCTTATTATCCAGATGATAACCGTAAATATTATTGCCCTTACAATTCCTGTCTTTTTTGCGATATATCCCGAAAATATTGCACCGACTGCGGCAAATATCTGAATCAGCATAAGTAATAAAAAATTTTCCTTCAGTGAAAATTTCAGTGTGTGAACGGTGTATGAGGAGAAGAAGACGATTACCGTAGATATCCCGTCGCTTATAAAGAAGTATGCCAGAAGAAAGAGAAAGATATTACGGTAACTTTTTATATTGATGAATGTATGCTTTAACTCCGAAAATCCTGCAAAGATTCCACCTGTGTATTCCTCGCTTTTAGCCTGAGCAGGGAGGAAGAAATATGAGGGAATGGCAAAGAGGAGGTACGACAGGGCTGTAATTATAATTATTATTTTTGAGTTTTGAAGGTCCTTTACAATTACCATCATAATTATCAGTGAGGTCAGACCTCCGAAATACCCGAGTCCCCAGCCTATACCGGAGAATTTCTCTATCTCCTCCTTTTTTACTATGTCCGGCAGAAATGAATTGTAAAATGTCATATTTATCGAGTAACAGGCATAGGCAGTGATAAAGAATATAGATGAATAGAGGAGGGTTCCCCTGCCCGAGAAGAACAGCATAAATGTCGAGAATATGGATACCGAAGAAAATACTATGTAAAGTAATTTCCTCTTTCCGGATATATCCGAATATGTCCCGAGCAGAGGAGAGAGGAGGACAGCAAGTATCATCGAAACCGATGTGACAAGTCCCCAGTAAAAATCACCTTCACCGCCGGTATTACCTACCACTACCTGTTTGAAATAGAGTATAAAGTATGCCGTCAGAATGACCATAGAAAACTGTGCCATTCCGAAATCGTATAGAATCCAGCTCAGAATATTTTTTCTGTTCATAGTTCGGGTTTTATTATCCTGTATCTTATCTCTGTTGTACCTGATTTGAGTCCGTCAAGTTCCAGAATAGCACTATTTATTCCGAATCTGCCGCTTTGCAATGTGAATTTCGTATTTGCACCGGCCGAAAATATATATCCGTCCGGAAAATCGATAATTATTCTTATCCTTTGGTCCGAATCCTTGCTGCTCTTCAGGGTGAGAAGATATTCTGTCTCGTTTCTGGTGATATTGAGTGCAAAGATATTATCTCCGGTTTTTATGTTTTCGGCACCGATAAAATTCCAGTTGTTAGGGAGATGCGGTCTTATCGTTATCAGGGATTTCTCCCTCTGAATTTCGAGACCGAGCAGATAATTGAGTATAGCGTATAGATTTATTCCGCCCTCCCACGGTCTGAATCTCGCGGTGTAATCACCCTGTTTGCCTCCTGCATCATATATCAGTGAGAGTGTATCCCTGTTGTCATAGATGAGATATTCTCCGAAGTTTCCGGATGTATCGGCATACCTGCCCATCTGGTTGAATGCATCTTCTGCCTCCGGATGAGAATTTTCAGTGAGAGCGGCAAGTGTGTAGCCCGGGAGCATTCCGGTCAGAATACCCTTTCTTACCCTTATTCCCAGAAAATCCCTGTATTTTTCGTCTATCTGACTCAGAAGGACTCCTTTATCTATATGAATTCTTCCAAGGAGGCAGGCAATATTATTGTAGGCAACATCCGAATCGAAATATCCGTTCTTCAGAAAAGACATAATTAGGGATTCATCCTCGAACGGACTTTGAAAAGGAGAGTTTGTACTTATAGTAATAAAGGCCGATATACACCCGTCAGGCAGAATAAAGTATTTATAGAATGCATTTTCGACAAGTTGGAGTTTCTCCCTTATTGCCAAAGAATCTCCTATGCTATCCGATGATTCAAAGAGTGGAATGATTCCCTTTGCCGCCCTGATAAAGAGAATACCCGAATTCGGGGAGTATGAATTTTCGTGGTGTGCATACTCGAGCGGTAGTCCGAATGCCGCATTCATTGCCGCCCTGTAAGTCTCGTCCCCGCTGAACGGAATAAGCCCGTCTTTGGAGATATTCTGTGCAACCAGTGCCCTTTTGATGAGTCTTCTGTGCCTCTCGAAGAGCGATTTATCACCGGTATATTCGTAATAGAGGTGATGGTAAATCGGGATATGAGATGGACCTTCTGCAGAGGCTTTATCGGTAAGTGGAGGCATATTCTCCCAATCGGGTTCGGTAACCTCTTCATCCGTATTCAGGTCGGCGGGATAGGAATTTCTGATGTCTCCGCCTTTTATGATGGCATAGTGCAGATACTGAAGAATCTTCTTAACATCATCAAAAGCACCCACAGAGAGCAGGCCGAATACCCATCCTGTGAGGTCTCTCGTCCAGACCCTTGTATATTCGGACATAGGAGCGGCTGCTCCGTTTTTCCCGATTTGTGTTATAAGGGTTAGTTTGAGGCCTTCTATCAGGTTATTTACAGCCCTGTCGGGTGTTTTGATTTTCAGTGTGTTGCTGTTCCAGTCCGAATAATTTTTAATTGTTTCAAAAATGAGTTTGTCAATATCTGTGTAATTTTCTATATATTGGGTTTCTGCCAGAATATCTGCCCCTTTATCCGATATGTGGTGAATAAGGATTACCACCCTCTCTTCGTCCTTATTTATACCGGACAGAATAATCCCATATCTGCTATTCTCATATACTATGTTGGTCTTTTCGTCAGACTTTATGAAGAAGGTTGAAAGGACTTCATTTTCCTTCTCTTCTATGAGCAGATTGTTTTCAAACTTCTGATAATTTGCGGTCTTAAGAAAGAGAGAATAATCTGCCGCTGATTTCCCAGTGTTTTTCACTGATATGATTCTGATGTAATTTCTTCTCAGGATATCATCTCCGTTTGCGGGAAGAGGTGTAAAGTCGAGTATCTCGGCAAGTATATTCCCGTCAGACCCGATAATGATATTGAACGGACCTGAAAGGCTTCTCAGGACGTATTCGTTTGCAAATTCTACCTTGTTATTATCCTGATAAAATTCTATTGCGAAATCTCCGAAGAATCTGTCCTTTTTCTCATAGTACGGACCGCACAGGCTGTGCAGCGTATTCAGGGGATATGTAAGTCCCACAAATCCGAATACTAAGCCGTTCCCTATGCCGAACGACCCGAGTTCTCCTCCGGTCGGCCTGTTTATCCCCTCAGCCCTTGTGTGCCATATACTTATATTGAGCTCTTTTAAAAGATTTTTCAGCAGGGATGTCTCTGGAAGGGGAGGTTCTTTTCTGTCCCAGAATAGAATATCTGCCTGAGTCGAACCGGTATCGGCAGGCGATATATCCTGAAGAGTATCAGAACTATCTGTCTGCCCGTATCTGTTTTCACAACCGTATGCCAGACAAATAATTGTAAAAAGCGCAAAATACCTTGAACTTTTCATAGAAGAATCTCCGAATGCGGACAAATATATCACAAGTTTATTTAATATTAAATAAATTCATTTGAAATAATACTGGTTGGCTCAGTCTTTTACTCAACAGTCGACAGTCCACAGTCCAAAGTCCACAGTTTTTTAGAGCTGAAGGCTGAAGTGCTGAATTATTTAGTATAATATTAAGTTGGCTGAGTAGCTTTAGCGTATCGAAGCCACGGTAATATCAGGCGTTTCGATATGCTCGCTTTGCTCACTACTCAACGCCCTTGTGCTTGAAAGGTCGCTGAGTAATTGAGTGTACTGAAGCGAAGGTCTTAGTTGAGAAAATAAGATATAAAGATTTGTTTATAAAAAAGCCGGCGATTCTGCCGGCCTTATGTCATATGAAATAATAAAGTTTTTGGAATAAAGACTATTTCAGTCTCTTCTCGGCCTCTGCCCAGTTTATATTGGAGAAGAAGGCCTCGATGTAATCGGCTCTCTTTAGTCCGTAGTCCAGCATAAATGCGTGTTCAAAGACGTCCATAATAAGTATCAGGTTTGCTCCTGCCGGATGTGAGACGTCGTGTTCGTTTATCCAGAAATTTATCAGTTTACCGTTTACTATGTCCTGATAGAGGGCAACCCAGCCGATTCCTCTCATAGCGCCGGTTGCCTTGAATTCGGATACCCAGTTTTCGTATGAACCAAAGTCTTCCGCTATCTTCTTATAGAGCTTACTATCCGGTCTGAGCACTCCGTCACCGCCAAGGTTTTCAAAGTAGAATTCGTGCAGTCTCATACCGTTGAATTCCCAGCCGAGCCTCCTCTTCAGTTCGGCAAATTCCGGAATGGTATACTGTTTCTCCTTCGCAAGTTTCTCGATTGCATCGATAACTTTGTTGGTGTTGGTTACATATCCCTGATAAAGTGTGAAATGATTCTTCAATAATGCCTCCGAAAAACCCTTCATACCAAGAAGTTTCGAATAATCCTTTGCTGTGTAAGCCATAATTACCTCCTTTTAGTTTAGTTTTTTAAGTGCAGATATTGCTCTGTCATAATCCGGATGGCTGGTGATATCAGGTACTATCTCCCTGTAAACGACATTCCCGTTTTTATCGATTATGAAGATAGACCTTGCAAGAAGCCTGTTCTCCTTTATCAGAATGCCAAACTTTGTTCCGAAGTCCACATCCCTGTAATCTGACAGAGTAATAACTTTATCGATTCCATTTGCATTGCAGAATCTTGCAATGGCGAAAGGCAGGTCAACGCTGATATTAAGTACAACGACGTCACTTCCGAGTTCTGATGCCTCTTTGTTGAATCTTTTAAGCTGCAGGTCACATACAGGTGTGTCGAGTGAGGGAGTAACACTGATAATGATATTTTTCCCTGCAAAACTTCTTGAGTCCACTTCCTTCAGGTCTTTGTCCAGAACCTTAAAAAACGGGGCCTTATCCCCCTCTTTAACCTCGCCGCCGGTAAGTGTCAGGGGATTACCTTTTACTGTAACTATTCCTTTTCTTTCCATAATACTCTCCTTATAATGTTTTAAGTATCTGTTATTAAGATGACTGTCAAATCAAAAAGTTTCATCAGAATCAGTGAATTCCGTAAAGATTGTAGTGAATATTCTTTCTTATTATTTCGCTCTCTGTATGAGGCATAGTATTTGTCTGGTCCGTATATCCGACCGCTATGGCTCCCGCTATTCTTATTTTGTCGGGTGCATTAAGGACCCTTTTTGTATAATCTTCGGCATTTCCGTAAGCCCCTGTCTCTTTATGCAATTGCACATAGCAGCTTGATAGCCCCTGATCGGTGGCAGAGAGAATGATATTCATTGCCGCAAAGGCAGTATCTTCCTCAAAAAAATTACCGGAAGAAGAGTCATATCCCACAACAATGACCGTGCCGACTGCCTTCAGGACAAAGCTATACGAGGTTGACATTGCTAACTTGTTAATAGTATCTTTTTCTTTCACAACAAAGATATTCAGTGCCCTGCTTCTGTCCGATGAAGGTGCCCAGAATGCCGATTTTATCATATTTTCGACTTTTATAGGGTCGACTTCCCTTGAATTAAATGACCTTACAGATCTCCTTATCTTTATAACATCCGAAAGTTCCATAAAAACCTCCTAATATATTTTTTGATGATGATACCGGTTTTTGGATTCATACAGGCTTAATTGACAAAGTAAAAAATTTGATTTAGGTTACTTAAATCTTGTTATTATATTCCTTATATCAGGAGGATATATGAGAGAGCCTGTAATCGGTATTGACCTTGGAACCTCATACAGTTGTGTGGCTACAGTAATTGACGGGGTACCCACCGTGATACCAAACGAATGGGGTGAGAAGATTCATGCATCTGTGGTTTCATTTCTTGAAAATGACCGAATCATTGTCGGAAATGAGGCAAAGAAGAGAATTATTAGCAATCCAGAAAACACGGTTTATTCTGCCAAAAGACTTATAGGAAGATACTATTTTTCAGAGGAGGTAAAGAAGGCAAGGGCGTTGTGCTCATACAAGATAGTTGAAGGTCCCAACTCATCTGTAAGGATACTTATCAACGGAAGACAGTATTCGGTTCCCGAGATATCGGCGCTTGTGCTCAAAGAGATGAAGACTATTGCAGAAAACTTTCTCGGGACGAAGGTGAAGAAGGCTGTTATAACCGTCCCTGCGTTTTTCAATGATAATCAGCGTCATTCGACAAAGGATGCAGGTAAGATCGCAGGTCTTGAGGTGCTCCGCGTGATTAATGAGCCGACGGCGGCAGCACTTGCATACGGATTCGGTAAGGGGATATCACAGAAAGTTGCAGTTTACGACCTCGGGGGAGGGACCTTTGATGTCTCGATTCTGGATATAGGAAACGATATGTTCGAGGTAATCTCGACGGCGGGTGACACATATCTGGGCGGGGATGATATGGATATCAAGATACTCGAGCACCTTATTTCGCTTGTAAAATCGCAGTACGGAATCAATCCGGAAGAAGACAAACATATCCTCCAGAGACTCAGGGACAACGCAGAAAAGGCAAAGATCGGACTGAGCTCTCAGGACAGGGTGGATATAAATATAAAGAATCTCTTTACAGGGCCAGACTCCAAACCAAGGGATTTTCATACGGTAATTACATCAGACCAGTTCAGGGAGATGGTTACACCCATTCTGCAGAGGACATTCAAGGTATGTGATGAGGCACTTCAGTCCGGAAGGCTTACAATAGGAGATATTCAGGGCGTAATTCTGGTCGGCGGACCCACGAGACTCCCGATTGTCAGAGATTATGTCAGATATTATTTTCAGAAGGAGCCGCTCTACGGTATCAATCCCGATGAGGTGGTTGCAATAGGTGCAGCCATTCAGGCAGATTCACTTCTGGATGAAAAGAAGAAGAGTACATTTCTGCTGGATGTTACACCTCTTACTCTCAGGATTGCAACTGTAGGCGGATTTACAGAGCCGATTATTCCCAGAAACTCGCCTCTGCCCATCGAAAGGAAGAGAAAGTTCACCACGTCGAGGGACAATCAGGACAGGGTAAGAATCAGGGTGCTTCAGGGAGAGTCGAACAGGGCAGATGAGTGTGAACTACTCGGTGAATTTGAGTTTTCGGGTTTCAAGATAGCCCCACGAGGTGCAGTGACCATTGAAGTCTCTTTCGATATCGACAACGACGGTATAGTAAATGTCTCGGCAAAAGATGTCGAAACAGGGACTGAGCAATCTACAACTATATATCTCAATGCGGGTCTCTCTGCTGAGGAGGTTGCAATGTCACAGGATATGGCGGAAGAGGTAGTGATTGAACGTGACAGGAGCAATCTCCCCGAGATCAAGGAATGACCTGAAGGAGTCATCAGATGAGCAATATAACACCGGAAGAGATTCTGATACTTTCCGAAGCAATAGATGAAATGGATTATTATCAGATACTCAAGATAGAACCAACAGCCAATCTGGCTGAAATAAAAGAGGCGTATTACAGAGAAACGAGGATTTTCCATCCCGATAATTTTATCAATCTGAAGGATACCGAACTCAAGAACCGTATTCTGAAGATTTCCAAACTGATTACAGAGGCATATATAGTTCTGAGAGATTTTGAAAAACGGAAAAAGTATGACCAGCAGCTCGCAAAGGGCGGAGCGGAGAGAGATGTAAGATTCAGAGAGGATGAATCGAAACAGGAGGTAAAGGAGGATATTGTTTCACCTCAGGCGAAGAAACTTTACACTCAGGCACTTGCAGATATTATGCAGAACAGGGTGCAGGATGCCCTGAAGAATCTTAAACTTGCGCTCGCATTTGAGCCAAACAGTCAGACGATTAAGAGGAAGATTGAAGAGATTCAGTCGCAGAAAAGTTAATTCTTTTTTGTGCTGAAAAGATTTATATATGAAATTACTTTTAAGAGTTAGTCTCATTCTTCTCATAATGACAGGCAACGGGGTTCCGGAGGAATTAATAAGGGAAAAGGCGGATGAGGAGGTCGAATTTATCAATTATGCCGACAGGGTTATCAATATAAAAATATCTTTCAACGTCGCATCCAGTGATGCACTCTTTGAAGAAGGGTATTATTATTATAAGCTGGAAGACTACGAGAATGCCCTGAGAAAAATGGAGGATTACCTGCTAGTCTGCACAAATCCGGAATTGCGTGATTATGCGCTTTTCATCGCATCTCTGTCGGCAATATATCTTCAGGATTATGAAAGGGCATCCGGATTTCTGGAGAGTATAATCTATCTTCCCTACCTTGAGGATTACAGAAACTATTTTCTGTCATATGCACTTCTGAAGAATCAGGAATATAAACAGGCCGAAAAGATAATCAGCAGTATAGTAAGGGATTATCCGGCAACGATTCTCTCTGTTGATGCTGAATTCTTAAAGCTGGATTTGTTTATTGCACAGAACAGATACAAGGATATTATCGAGCAGTCTCTTATACTCCTCGAAAACAGGGACAGGTCAAACTACAGCAGTTTTGCCGATGAATTTCTGTTGTATAATCTTGCAAAGGCTTATATGGCACTCAATGACAGACAGAATGCAAAAGATGCCCTTTTAAGAATTTACTCGGATTATCCCATGTCCGCCTTTTCATCTGATGCGTACAATATCCTTACCACGCAGTTGAAGATATACCCCGATGTTCAGGCCAGGCTGAAGAGAGCAGATAATCTGTTTGGCAGACAGATGTTCAGAAATGCACTTGATGAATACAAGAGAATTGAGGATACCCTTAAAAACAGTGAAGATAAGAAATCAGTTGAAATCAGAAAGAAGATAAAGGCAAAGATGGCAGACTGTTATGCAGGAAATAAGGACAATAATCTGGCCCGTGAGCTCTATACAGAGATGCTCGAAGACAGTTATTACGGTGCGGATATGAAGGCCTATTTTATGTACAAAATTGCACAGCTTGAGAAGCGGAAGACAGACAACAGCGAGGCCATAAGACTCTATAATGAACTCGCCGAGAAATATCCCAAATCAAAGTATGCAGATGAGGCAAGATATCTGGCTATCTGGCTCAAATATAATGACGGGAAGTATGAAGAGGCTATTGCGGGATTCAGGCAGTTCGTCAATAAATACAGAAGGTCACCAAAGAGGCTGGATGCCCTCTGGTTTCTTGGGATAAATCTCTTCAAGTATAAAAAATACGAAGAGGCTTACAAGTACTTTTACGAGATAAAGAAGATTACACCGAATACCGAAAAGGAGAAACCGGCATCGATATATTTTCTTGCAAAATTGTCTGCGCTGCTCGGGAGAAATGACGAAAGCAGGGAACATTATATCAATCTGATTGAGAATTTCCCCCTCAGTTACTATTCGTTTATGGCACAGAACAGACTGAAAGAGATATATAACGAGGAGGTCCCTTTCCCTGATTTTGAGGCTCAGTACAGTCTCGATTCCGATAATCTCTCGATTTCGGAACAGCCGGAGAGATTTGTGCTTGCACAGGAAGGATTACTCAGAATCAATAAGGCCATTCAGCTTATAAGAGTCGGTCTTGAGCGGTATGCACAGCGTGAACTGAATTATGTTAATCTGAAACTCAACAATGACCCGAAGGCTCTTTATCTCCTTGCGAGTATGAAGCACAAGGCCGGAGATTATAACGGCAGTATGCGTACCTTAAGAGGATTCTTCGTGGAGAAGATGCTCAACCGCCCTTCCTCGGGTGAGCTTAAATTCTGGAAGAAGATGTTTCCTCTGGCCTATTTCAGTTATGTCATTCAGAATGCCGAGAAAAACGGAATTGACCCTCTTTTGATACTTTCAATTATGCGGGAAGAGAGCCATTTCAGGCCGTCTGTGGTTTCACCAGCCGGTGCCAAAGGCCTTATGCAGATAATGCCGAAGACAGGAAGCCTGATTTCAAAGTCATTGAATATTTCTGATTTTGAACCCTCAATGCTGGATATCCCCGAGGTAAATATTCAGCTGGGAAGCTGGTACCTTTCACAACTCCTCATCAAATTCAAGAATCAGCTATCTTTTGCCATTGCATCATATAATGCAGGACCCGGAGCGGTCGACAGATGGCTCAAGAAAAGCAAGGACATAGATCTGGATATTTTTATTGAAGAAATCCCTTTCAGGGAGACGAGATTCTATGTAAAGCGGGTACTTCAGACCTATGGAATCTATAACTTTCTGTACCGCAGAACTGACGGTAAAAACGTCCTCCCCCTAAATCAGACATTTGACCCTGTTTCGGAAGATAATATAAATTACTGAATCAGATCTTTTTGACTTTGCCGGACTTTATACAGGTTGTGCAGACCAGAATTCTCTTGTGCTCACCGTTGATATTTGCCCTTACTCTCTGAAGATTGGGCAGACTTCTGGATTTGGTTCTGTTATTGGCATGGGAGACATTGTTTACAACCATCGGTCCTTTTGAACATATTTCGCATCTTCTTGCCATCTTCATCCTCCGTCAAAAAGAGGAAACTTTATAAATCATTATTATTGAAAAAGCAAGAGATTTTTATTTTTGTGTTGTTCCAAAATAGAAATGTTACATTATCTGCAAAGTAGAAATGTTACATTTAATAGGTTTGGATATAAAGAAAAGTTAGGGATTAAAGTGGAATTACAGGGAAAAGTATATGTTTCCCTATGG
>DYEF01000037.1 GCA_020725805.1 Bdellovibrio sp. | reverse complement strand
TTTTGCAATACCAAGTCTAAGGCATTAAAGCACAAATTATTATACCCGCGTAAAAAATCAAAAAACCACTAAATCGAAAATCCCTAAATCTTAAGTCCCAATCCCTCTACACTATCGCCTTCAGCACTATATCACTAATTTCGCCTTCAGCTTTATAGCACTCAACATTAAATAAAAAAGAAGAAACTTCACCAACCATAGAGAATAAAACTAATTTATTATGAGATTTTTGCAAAACAAGAAAAGATATTGATAATGTTGTGAAATTATAATAAAAGCCTTGCTGATATGTGTGGTATATTTGGCATTTGCGGAAAATTCGAAGTTGAAAGGTCAAGAGAGGCTCTCAATCTCTTGTCACACAGAGGACCGGACGAATGGGGAGAGTATATTTCGGGTGACAGGAGTCTGTATCTCGGACACAGAAGATTATCAATTATTGACCTGTCTTCAGGACGGCAGCCGATATTCAACGAAGATAAAAGTAAGGTAATTATATTCAACGGGTGTATTTACAATTATCTGGAGATTGCTCAGGAATTAAGGGGTTGCGGGCACAGATTCTACACCAATACCGATACCGAAGTAATCATTCATGCCTACGAGCAATGGGGTGAGGAGTGTGTAAAGAGATTCAACGGAATGTGGGCATTTGCAATATATGACAGCCACAACAACAAGTTGTTTTGTTCAAGGGACAGACTCGGGATAAAACCATTTTACTATTTCTCCGGCAAAGAGAATTTCATCTTTGCATCTGAGATAAAATCAATCTTAAAGTTCGTATCCCCCGAGCTCAATTCAGAGGCACTCTCTGACTATCTGGTATTTCAGATGTCCCTCGATGAAAATACCCTCTTCAAGGGAATAAAGAAACTCGAACCGGGGTATAATCTCACCTTTGATATACAGAACAAACAGCTCACAAAGACAGAATACTGGGATATCAGGTTCAATGTCAGCGACGAAAGAAATGAAAGCCAGATTATTGACAAACTCAAATATCTTTTAAACGATTCCGTAAGAATCAGGATGCGTTCGGATGTACCCTTAGGTGCGCATCTCTCAGGTGGTCTCGACTCATCTACCATTGTGGGACTTTCAAGGCTTACCCTAAACGATATCAGAATAAACACATTTACCGGCAAATTCGAAGAAGGTAAGGAATTCGACGAGACAGAGTATGCAAGGCTTGTCAGTCAGAAATTTTCAACAGATTACAATGAAATAGTTCTCAGAGCATCTGATTTCAGGGAAAGCATCAGAAAGATTATCTTTTATATGGATGAACCTGCTGCGGGTCCCGGTCTTTTTCCCCAGTTTTTTGTCTCGAAACTTGCATCAGAGAAGGTCAAGGTCGTACTTGGCGGTCAGGGAGGAGACGAAATCTTTCTCGGATATGCAAGATACCTCGTGGCGTATCTCGAGGAGTGTCTCAAAGGTGCAATATATGATACCGCCGAGAATGCCGAATACGTTGCCACGCTCAAAACCATTATTCCGAATCTGAAACTTCTCAATAATTATGTCCCGATGATTAAAAATTTCTTCAGGGACGGGCTCTTCGAAAATCAGACAAGAAGGTATTTCAGGCTGATGAACAGGTTTTCCGATATAGATGACCTTTTGAGCAAAGACCTGAAAATCTCTGCTGTCAGGGAGTTTGAGAAATTCGAACAGATATTTACAAGGCCGGGGAATACATCCTATATCAATAAAATCCAGTACTTCGACCTGAAATATCATCTGCAATCACTTTTACAGGTAGAAGACCGGACATCGATGGCATGGGGACTCGAGTCCAGAGTCCCGTTTTTAGACTACCGGATAGTCGAACATATAACTTCGACCCTGCCCGTAATCAAATTCAGAAACGGCGAACCCAAATATCTCCTGAAGAATGCGGTCAGAAACATAATCCCGCAGGAGATTATTGACAGACGGGACAAGATGGGATTTCCTGTCCCCCTGAATATCTGGGCCAAAGCGGAATTAAAGGATTTCTTCTGTGACGTATTGCTCTCGAAAAAAAGCAGGGAAAGAGGTTTATTCAACAGTTCAGCAATCGAAAAACTTATATTATCCGATATGAAATTCTCACGCGGACTCTGGGGAGTCTTGTCTCTGGAACTGTTCTTTAATAATTTTCTCGATGGGTAGAAAGATTCTTATATTCGGGAACTTCCCGTTTAATTTTCCAAACGAATTCATTGATACCAATCACCTTGCACTCTATTTTGCACGCAACGGTGATGAGGTAGACTTCGTTACTCCACCGGCATACCTTGCAGATTTATTTGTACCTTTTTTGAAAAACCGCCTGAAGACATTGAAGAACCATTTTGCATCCGGCATGAGGATTGAAGAGAATCTCTGTCAGTATACCCCGCTCTCGTTTCTGCCGGTAAGAAATAATCTTTTACTCGGTTCGGACCTGAATCTGTCACTATTCTGTGCCGGATTCAGACTTTCCTCACTCTCAGAAAAGGAGTATGACCTGTGCATCACCTCACAGGGATTTATGCTTTTATGGACAGATTATGTAAAGTCCGGACGTTTTATCTACAGATACAATGATATACTCGAAGGTTTTTCCCGGCATCCGATTAAACTCTCTGAACACGAAAAGAGATTCATAACCGGAAAAAACCCTCTGATACTAACGGTCAACGAAAGACTCTCCGCTCATCTCAGGGAGAGATATAAAGACTATAACAGGATAAAGGTGCTGCCGAACGGGGTGGATACAGAACTTTTCAGAAATGCCGAGCCCGACAGAGAACTTATGAAAATAAAGAAGAAGAAAATTGTCTTTTCCGGCGGAATCGATTTCTGGGTAGATGTAAATCTTCTCTACGAGACGGCAAAGGCCCTTTCGGATGACTCCGTGATTGTTCTTATAGGACCGTCCTATGTGGATATCGGGAAACTGATTTCTCTACCAAATGTCGTTTATCTCGGACCCAGAAGATATTCAGAGATTCCTTCACTTCTTAAGGCCTGCGATATCGGAATTATTCCTTTCAGAAAAGAGAGACTCATTGATTTTGTCGAGAAACCACTTAAGTATTACGAATATCTGGCCGCAGGACTCTATGTCATCGCCACAGGTCTTGCAGATTCCGAGGATAAAAACAGATACTTCAAAAACATCAGGGACCATAAGTTATTTATTGAGACTATCAGAAAAACAGATATAATCAGTCATGATGAGAGAGCAGAAATTTCACTTACTGCAGAAAGGCATAGCTGGAAGAATATCTTTCTGCAACTCGAACTTTTTCTGAAAGAGAAATAACAGGAGTCAGGATGAAGATTCTTGTTGACGGCAGAGTGCTCAGACACAATACGACAAGCGGAGTCGAGAGATACACATCTCTGCTGCTGAAATATCTCAGCCGTATCGGGGGGGTTGAGGTTGACCTCCTGAAACCCGCATCCGACAGCAAGATAAGTCAGCATATCTGGGAACACTTCTGCCTCCCTTTCAAGGCACTCGAATATGACCTCCTGTTCTGTCCGGCAAATATCGCACCTGTCTGGGTACCCGAGGGAGTAAGACTCGTTGTAACCCTTCACTCCGTTGCCTATCTTGACGCATCCAATTCATATTCAAAAATGTTCAAGGAATACTACAGAAATGTCATTCCGCACATTATCGAAATTGCCGACCATATTGTTACTGTTTCGAACTCTGAAAAGCAGAGGATTCTGAATTATTACCCCGATGCCAAAAACAAGATCTCAGTCATCTATAACGGAATTGACGAAAAATTTATTCAGGATAATTCCGAAAGACAACAATATATTCTGAGCGTTATTTCCCATTTGAGTGCAAAAAACATGAACTCAATGATAGATGCCTTCAACAAGGTAAGTGATAAAATAAACCACAATCTTGTAATCGTCGTCAGCCATCCGTATAAAAAGCCAGATACTTCTTTCAGACTATCAGATAGAATTACTATTTATTACAACCTACCTGACGAAAAACTAATTACAATGTACAGAGATGCCTCTCTCTTTGTAATGCCGTCGCGGTATGAGAGTTTCTGCTTCCCGGTTCTGGAGGCTGTTGCCTCTTCTGTCCCTGTTGTATGCACTCCTCTCGATGCTGTAAAGGAGATTGCCGGTGATGCCGTATTCTTTACCTCGGGGTTCGACGACGATAGTATATCCCATGCAATCTATACCGTACTGAATAATCCGAATATTATCGAAAATCTCAGAAAGAACGGGAGAGAGTTATTGTCACGTTACAGATGGGAAAACATAGCAGACGAGTATATACGGCTTTTCAAAAGAGTTGTAATGACAAATGAAGATTAGCTCTTATATCAGAATAAACGGAATTGTTCAGGGGGTGGGGATGAGGCCTTTTATCTACAGACTTGCAACTGAACTTGGACTAAAAGGGACCGTAAAAAACAGTTCAAGGGGTGTCGAGATATATGTAACAGGCGAAGACAGCATTATAAATGAGTTTCTCACCAGAATCAGGGAATCTGCACCAAGTGCCTCAAAGATTAGCGAGATTATTGTAAACAGAACAGAGACAAAAGATTTTGCAGATTTCTCCATTATACTCTCTTCCGAAGAAGATATTATTGAGACATCGATATCGCCCGATATAGCATTATGCGCAGACTGCCGTGCCGAATTGCTGAACCCGGAAGACAGAAGATTTCTATACCCGTTCATCAACTGCACAAACTGTGGTCCGAGATATTCAATTATAAGAAAGATACCGTATGACCGGCCAAATACCACAATGAAGGATTTTGTAATGTGCAGTAACTGTTCGGCAGAATATCACTCGCCGTCCGACAGGAGATTTCACGCCCAGCCGGATGCCTGTCCTGTATGCGGACCTCAGGTCTTCCTGCTCCTTCCGGATAAGAGAATTATATCTTCAGGGTATGAGGCAATCAGAAAAGTAAAAGAATTTTTAAAAGAGGGAAAGATTGTCGCAATCAAGGGACTGGGCGGGTTTCATATAGCCTGCAACGCCAGAAATAAAAATGCGGTAAATACTCTGAGAGAGAGAAAAAGAAGGAGTATGAAGCCCTTTGCCATTATGGTACCGGACATATCCGCTGCCGAAAAATTTGCAGTGATTACGGACTCAGAAAAGAGATTATTATCCTCTCCTCAGTCTCCCATAGTGCTTCTGAAAAAGTCGGACGACTTTGCACTCCCTGAGGAGATCTCCTACCAGAACGAGAGAATAGGAATAATGTTACCCTACACCCCTCTGCATACACTACTGTTTTTTAATCCGGATACCGGAGAATATGATTATGACGCCCTCGTTATGACAAGCGGGAATATAAGCGATCTCCCGATCGAATTTACAAACGATGATGCGTTCGAAAAACTGCATAATATCGCCGACTGTTTCCTTGTGCACAACAGGGATATCTACAACAGGATCGATGATTCAATTACATATATCTTTGAAAATAATGAGATACTCCTGAGACGGGCAAGGGGGTATGTCCCCGTCCCGGTAATTACAGGTAAATCCTCAAAAGAATCAGTAGTTGCAACAGGCGCTGAACTCAAAGGGTGTTTTGCCCTAAACAGAGACAGAAATATAATACTGAGCCAGCACATGGGAGACCTGAAGACCGAAGAGGGATTGAATTTTTTTATCCACACATACAATCTTCTTACGGATATCCTGCGAATCAGCCCATCAAAGGCAATACTCGATAAACACCCAAATTACCTGACAAGAGAGATTGTCAGAAGAATAGGTATATCTGACACAACCGAGGTTCAGCATCACTATGCTCATATCTGTTCCGTTTTATTCGAGAATGATTATGAAAATGATGTTATCGGGTTTGCGTTCGACGGTACAGGCTACGGAGATGACGGAGCCGTCTGGGGCAGCGAAGCCTTTTTCTGCAATATCAGAGAATACAAGAGAGTAGGACATCTGAAATATACAGATATGGCAGGAGGAGATTCGGCGTCGGAACTTTGCTATATACCCGCAATTTCCTATCTTATATCTTCAGGAATTGAGATAGAGAAGCTGGAAGCCTTCAGAGACATAAAGAGTGAAGAAATAGAACTTTTAAGATTCTCTCTCTTAAACAGAATAAATCTCCACAGAAGTTCAAGTATGGGGAGGTTATTCGATGCAGTCGCATTTCTGACAGGAATCAGGACCAAAAATTCGTTTGAGGGTGAGGCAGCAATGGCACTTGAATATATAGCAGACAAAGAATGTAATGATTCTTATGAAATATCTCTGACCGGCAACAGTGACTGTATTGAAATTGATATAGAGAGTCTTCTGTACCAGATACAAGATGATCTAAAGCGAAAGACAGAGCCATCAAGGATATCTTCTCGTTTTCACAACTGGATTTCAGACACAATACTCAGATTATCAGTAATGATAAGGGAGAAATCAGGGACAAATACCGTAGCATTATCCGGCGGTGTCTTTCAGAACAGATATCTTCTTTACAGGACTATAAAACTACTAAGAAAAGATGGTTTTGAAATACTGATAAACAGAAGAGTCCCGCCGAATGACGGGGGAATATCATTCGGACAGATGGGACATTATATCTGCTCTAAAAGTTCCTGATTCTCTTCCGACCTCTTCTCTCCGACAGAGGTCACATATATTGCAGGCGAATCCACAACAGGGCAGTTCTTTTCACAAATGCCACAGCCGATACAGAGTGACGAAACCACGCGCGGCGCCTTCAGATTCCTGATATTGTTATTTATCTGCACCTGAATATTTTCTATCTTAATCGCTTTTTCCGGCACGGGGCAGACCTCTTCGCAGACAAGGCAGCCTTTTCCCTCCTTGTAGACAATACACCTGTTCTTATTGATATGGGCGGTCCCGATCTTTGTCTTTACCTTCTCACTGATAGTAATAGGCCTTATAGCGCCGGTCGGACAGACTGTAGAGCAGAGATTGCAGTTGTATTCACAATGCCCTACCCTCGGGACGAGATGAGGCGTCCACATACCCTCCAGCCCGGCCTCAAATAGGGTCGGCTGCAGTCCGTTCGTAATACAGACCTTCAAACAGGCTCCGCACTTGATGCACTTTTTGACAAACAAATCTTCTCTAACCGAGCCCGGCGGACGGATGAGCAGAGGATTGTGAAAATTCGGTGAGGCAGAAAGGGACGACTTAAAGAGCGGATATGATATTACAGCCGTGCCGGCAGAAATAAAGAGCTGCCTCTTCCCTATATCGATACCCCTGTTAGCCGGTTTCTTTGAAAAGACAAAATTTACAGACTCTTCGGGACAAAGACTGGAACAGTTCATACACAGAATACATTCGGAGCCGTTCTCTTTATCCGTCTTTGGGGAAACAGCCCCGCCATTGCAGTTGACTTCGCATATACCACAATCATTACAGGGTTTTATCTCCCTTTTGAGAAGTGAATATCTCCCCATCAATCCGAGTAATGCCCCGAGAGGACAGATATACCTGCACCAGAATCTTTTCGATATAAGATTAGAAAATAATACAAGCAGGAAGAGTGCACCGATAAATATAGACTGAGAGAAGTATACCCTGTGATTTTCGATAAGATATGTCCTGAGGAATGAATAGATATTGGGAAGAGATTCGGAGTTTGGTGCTATAGCAACGAAAATATCATAAACCGAGTGAATAAGCAGATTGAACAAAGGATAAAATATTATTGTAAATGACCTTACAAGAAGTGAGAGCGGGTCAAGAAAACCCGCAAGATTTACACCAAATACCGCGAGAACTATAAGAAATATCAGAATATAATATTTAATTTTCAGATTCTCCTTCTTTACAAGTTCCTTCTCCCTCTTCTTCAGTCTCCCTGTGATATCATTCAGTGTACCGAGCGGACAGACCCAGCCACAGAAACTCCTGCCGGTCGCAAAAGTAAGAGCAACCGTGATCAGTGAGAATAAAAACAAAATATTCAGATTATGATATGAGATAAGGTTCGACAGTAAAATCAGGGGGTCGATATAGAAAACGACTGATATATCCGCAAAAGTTCCGTTCTCTGCGTCTGATTTTGTAAAGACAAATAAAAAGAGAAAGAGCACCAGAAAGATTGTCTGGGTAATTATCCTGTATCTTCTCATAAATTATAACTCTATCTTTTTTATATTCAGATTTTCAATATCCTCTCTGCCAAGTCCTGATTTGTGTGCAAGATGGATATAGCCGATATCGGCTGGAATGACCTGAAAGAAAGAGCAGCCGTAGGCGTCAACTGCTACAATGTCCCTTCCGGCAACTATTGTATCAAGTCTCCTGACGTCTTCCAGATCCCCTCCCGTAGGACCGTTATTGGTCAGTACCCTTATCGCGTCCAGCACAGTCAGTGTCGGTCTTACAGCAGTCAGCAGGTCAACGAGGGACTGGTCGATATCCTGATGAAACTTCCTCCTTGAACCCCCGATTATGCCCATAAGATTCTTGATACCTAAAGTCAGTCTTGCTATCCCGTGTGTCTTGGCTACCGGCACATTGATAAATTTATCCGCCTCGATAACATCTCTGTAGACCGGCCAGGATTTTATAACTTTACCCTTGATAATCACATCCCTGAATCTGTTTTCATCGATATAACTCACCTCCGCCCCGTATTTCTCTGCCTCATCCTTTATACCACTATTTTTATAACACTTCTGAGGATTGTTGACTGTATAGTCAAACACCTTTACTCTCTTTGCGCCGGCATCTCTGCAGGCCCTGACCAATGCACCGACAAGAATGGGGTTTGTATTTGCCGCATACTCGGGCTTTCTGTCCCAGCCAATATTCGGCTTTATTACAACTGTATCTCCTTTTTTAATAAACGAATCGATCCCGCCAAGGGATTTGAACATTGTATCTACCATTTTGAAAATATCTTTCCCCCTGACAACAACTAAATCCGGAATCTTATCCTGCGCAAAGAGTGTATCAGCTATCGAACCCGAAAATGCAATGCCTCCGGCAAGAATGGCAGACTTTTTAATAAACTCTCTTCTTCTCATCAGAACTCTCCCGTGTTACTTGCAATTATATTATCTTTAATATCTTCCTTGTCAAAACCAAATGTCAACTGTCTGTAGCCCTTTACCCCCAGCAACCTCTCTTTTATATACAGACTGTCCAGCTTCTCTCCTTTATATCTTCCGCCTATTGTAATAAAGTGACGCATTTTCTTTAATGGCAATCTTAATCTTTTTATATCTTCTTCTGTAATAGAATGCGCCTTTCTTAACGAAATTATCTTTTTAGCTGTTCTCTTCCCTACACCGGGTATGCGAATGAGTTCCTCATATTCAGCCCGATTTATCTCGACCGGAAATCTGCAGATATTCTCGAGCGCCCAGACCGTCTTCGGGTCGAGCTCAACATATAAATCCGGCCTCTCTTCGTTGACAATCTCCAAAATATCAAATCCGTAATCCCTAATCAGCCAGTCAGCCTGATATAACCTGTGTTCTCTTCTCAGAGGAGGCTCACTGATTCTCGGAAGTCTCTTATCCTGATTTACAGGGACATAGGCAGAATAGTACACCCTCGACATATTCAGTTTCTTATAAAGATAGTCTGATAAAAGAAGCATTTTTAGGTCTGTATCATTCGTTGCCCCGACAATTATCTGTGTACTCTGCCCTGAAGGGGAGAACCTAAGTGTTGAACCGAATCTCCTGTTTTCATCGTTGTATTTCCTGATAAGTTCTGCAATCCTGATAACCGGTCTGATTATTTTATCTCTGTCTTTTTCGGGAGCAAGATATTTCAGTGACTCCTCAGAAGGCAATTCTATATTTACGGATATCCTGTCAGAGAGTCTCCCTATTCTCTCTATAAGCAGCTCATCGGTTGCCGGCAGAATCTTGCAGTGGATATATCCCTTAAATTCGTATGTCTTTCTCAGAAGTTCGAGCGTCCTCAGCATCATCTCCATAGTGTAATCAGAGCTTTTTATCACACCGGAGCTTAAAAAGAGCCCTTCTATCTTTCCCTTTTTGTAGAGTTCAAACGTAACCGACGCAAGTTCTTCGGGGGCAAATGAGCTTCTCTCGATATCATTAGACCTCCTGTTGTGACAATAGGCACAGTCATAGATACAGTAATTTGTGAGAAGGACTTTTAATATAGGAACACATCTGCCGTTTTCCGTCCAGCTGTGATAGATATATCTCGAGACATCCTTTCTTCTCTGATTAAAGGTAAGTCCGCCTCCCTGATCAGAGGCACAGGAGGCATCAAACCTTGCACCCTGAGCAAGGATTTTAAGTCTTTCTATAATCGGGTCTGATTTTGGCATCTGCAAAAGTCCCTCGGATGCTAAAACGTATCATACACAATCAGCGCAATTTTCACAATAGAAATAAAAAAGGGGACCTGCTTTGGTCCCCTGAAAAGAGGCAATTATCAGTTCTACGGGATTGTGAAATACCCGTTGTATTCCCTGATGAGCTGATTACCGTTCAGGTCTTTGATATTTCTGGTCACAATGTATCCGTAATCACCGCTCGTCCAGTTCCCCGCCTGCGGGAAGACCGTCACCACATATCCGCTCGGGTTGGATACACCCATCAGGTCTACCGCAATGGCACTTCCGGTATCAATCCTGTAGACAATCACAGAGTTGACAGCGGAATAGTCCACAGTCTCATTGAAGAAGAGCATTATCGGATTGTTTGGAGCAGCCGGAGCCATCTCACAATCAAGGACAGGGAGGTCGTTGACAGTAGAGAATGTCGAAACAGGTGGAAGGTCAAGGAAATTCATCACATTACCTGCAAGGTCGGATATGACGGTCTCGTTCAGATCGACACTGTAGTTACGGTTACCCACCAGTCTGTATGGCTCGGCCGGAATGATATTGATTACAGACATATTTGTCGAGAGTCTTATACAGGCATAGGACTGTTTATTTGTTCCGCAGGCTGAATTATAGATTATGTTAACAGAACCGTTTGAGGATTCTGTTGCCCCGAATACCGACGAGGGAGAAATTGCCTCATTAAATGTAACAGATATACCGGAGCTGACAGACACATTCGAGGTTCCGTTCGGAGGATTTACAGAGATTACCTGTGGAGCAATATTGTCGACGCCGAATGTATAGGTATAATCTGCAGCAAGAGGCGTTCCTCCGAGGTCCTTAACTCCGCTGTTACCCGATTTTACCGTAACCCTGTACCCTGCAAGTGAGTTTCTGAGCGGGACCGATGGCTCAAAGTATACAACCCATCTGGATGTCGTATTATCATACTTCTGTGAATATCTGCCGGATATCGTATTCATTGTATCGAGATTCTGCAGAATAACCGTAGATGTGCTCACCGATGCAATATCTATCTGCTCATTAAAGGCTATCCAGATTTTTGAGAGTGCAGAATTGCCTGAACCTGTGGGACCTGCAGCCAGAACCTGAGGCGGATTATTCTCGACCGTGTAAGTGTATGTAAGTGTCGCACCTCCGGGCAGTCTGTAGAGGTTTGCGCACTTCGTAAGGTCAACTGTAAGTGTATATGAAGTACCACCTCTGAGATTCGAAACAGGTTTTATAATAATTGTGTCTCCGCTGCTGCCACCCGGTATCAGCTGGGTAGTGACCGAAACGTATGTCGAATCAGCATTATTTCTGAGTTTGATTGAGTAATTGTTAAAAGATGTCGGAAGCAGGAGGTCCCTGAAGTTGCCACCAGCCGATGCCCATTTGAGTGAAACCTTGAGGTCAGGGCTCACTACCGAACCGCTTGAAGGTGTAACTGAATTCGGATTTTCAAGTGTAAGGGCCGCACCTCCGGGTGCCGATGCAACAGTGAGAGAGCTCGTCCAGACCTTCCCAAGCGGATTCCCTCTGTAATCTCTGACATTCTGATTTACCGTAAAATCTGCTGTAGTTCCGGTCCTGAATGCCGGTATTGGTATCATTGTAACAATATTGGGGAATTCAGGGTAATGCGCAAAGAGTGCCGGCAGTTTCTGTCCTACCTGAATAACATAGAATGACTCCTCGTCGACGGTCGAGATATCAATAGGTCTCGAGAACATCGCCACAAAGAGCATCGGGTCATTGATTTCACTTGTTGTTGTATAATCTACAGGATTGAATTCGACAGTCGTCTCTTGAGATGTTGTAAATCCGGCAGAGATTATACCCTTGATATAATTCCCGTTTGCTGCTTTTACTATATTTGCATAACTTCTGCTGGTCTTTCCCATCAGTATCAGCGAGTAATCCCTGCTGTACTCGAGCGTACCGAGTTTCGAAGAGTCAAATACTATGGTCTTGTTCGAATCTGCAAGAGTAATTACACCGGCCGCAGTCGCATTGAGCCCCTTGATGAATGGCAGATTGTCAAGCGACGTTGCAAAAGAATCGTCCAGCCTTACATTATTAGCATCGATAAATGCTGTTATCTCGTAGGGACCATCGATTTTGTCTCTCAGCATAATCCAGATATATTTGCCAACATCAGAAGACTTAAATGACGAAGTAGTTATCTTGAATATATTACTGCCTGCTGTAACCGAGCCGTCTTCACCTCTGAGGTCAGAGAGAATGACTGACCTGTAATCTACTGACGATGGGTCGAGCGCCTCTGAGAATCTTGCCTTGAACTTCGATGTAACAGGAACATCCTTTGCATCAAAGAGATTAGTATCGTAGACAAAGAAATACTCATTAGTGCCACGCATTATAGAATTGGAGTACACAATCGAATTGAGTCTTGCATCCGAACCGGATCTGAATTCCTTTATCAGTTCACTGTCACCTGAAGAAGGTGAAATATTCTCTGTATGGTCCGCGCTGACAATGTTCGTTGTGAGGTGAATGAATACGGGTGTGTTATACGGAATTGAAGATGATGGGCTGAATATCCTGAATTCGAGCCCGCTCTCAGCAATAGTGAATGACGCATTTTCAAGAACCAGTGCTCCTGAACTGACATTTGTTATATTATAATAACCATTATAACCGTTTACAGAGCCTGAGATATATAATTTTTTGCCGATAAATGTCGCATCAAAATTATACGATGAGGATGTAAACTGGTCAGGTGCTGTATTGCTGACCTTTCCGTCATTCCCCCATCCGTATATCTCACCTCCGTCACACACAGAAATATTGTAGATATCAGGGGTAAAATACAAAATTCGCTTATCGTTCGGAGCGACCTCCCATACAAGATTCCCTCTGAGCGGAACAATTCTGCCAAACTCGTCTCTGTATGTCAGATAGATGGTTCCGTTGTTCAGTGTGGTTGTATCCATATCCTTTGTAAATCTGATTCTGAAGTATGCATCGTTGATGTCATAGAACATATAATTTGAATACTGTGTCCCGTCCCATACTGTAATATCCTGCACGAGTGTGGAGGTAATAGTTGTAAAGACCGAAGTATAGTACGAATCGAGAGAATCTCCGTATATATCTATTACGCCTTTTGTTACAACTATCGTATATGTAGTATCGAAATCGAGCTCACCTGACGGATAGGTTGATACAGTCCTTGAATCGATCTGAGTAAACGGGTCGAGAGGAATCGCGAGGGGACCGGAGCAGTTGGTAGATTGATTATCTCCCTTTGTAAGACATATATTCCCGCTTACAGTTCCAAACTGAATCGGATTATTGAAAGTTATTCTGATTTCGGGCTTTCTGTCTATTCCTGTTGCTTCATCCTGCGGCACAACAGATTCGACCATAAGACCCGGGGCACTCGCGACTGCAAAATCGAATCTGAGACCATTATACGGAGTACCCGATATTACCTCGTCAACTATGCAACCTCCATTGTTCGTTCCGTCTCTCTCGGGCCTGCACACACCGGAAGGATAACCACCAAAGACAAAGACCGAATATTGTGTTGAATAGTCAAGCGATGCCGTCGGTGTAATCCTTATAGTAGACGGAGAACCTGCACTGCCCGCTACAGGATTCGTGATTGTAACAGGTATGCGGGTATTTATATCGGACTGTTTTACAAGTATGATTTTATCATCTGCGATATCAGCCGGATTCCCAACGACATCCGTAAAATTAACATAGCTGCTGAAGATAATCTGGAGATTGGCATTCGGTGCAAAGTTTTCAGTTCCGGAGAAATTGGTAGCAAGTACAGTAAGTACAGGGATATCAATAATGCTGAATGTGTAAGTGTACGGATTCGGAACAGGATTAAACCACCCTCCTCTCTCCGTTGCTATCGCACTTCTGATTCCAGTTGCGCCGCCTCTTATTGAAACAGCGATACTGTGCGAATATGCAAAGAATGAGGCAGGTACACATCTGATAGTTGTATTGGAATTGATAAGCTCTAGTGTAGCGCAGGTAATTATACTCATCGAGGAAAGGTCGGTTATACTGAAGTTTGCAGTATTAACCGATGATGGATTTAGTGCCTCATTAAAAGTCACAATGACCTCAGAATCTCTGGCTACATTCGTGGATATGGGGCCGGGGTTCATACTGACTATATAGGGAGCCGGCGGGTCCTCGGTTGAGAAAGTAGAGACAAATGATGTCCTTATATGTCCCATTAGCGGGTCTGCTGCAGGATTTACAAACTGGGCCTCATAACTTCTGACACCGGTTGAGATAGTGACTCTTATATCCTTGCTGTATCCAAAACCCTGATTTGCGGTAAAGGTTACTATATCACTATTACAATTCAATACTCCTGAAATAGTTGAGAGCGAAGGATATACCTGCTCTACCCTGACGCTGCCGGAACTGACTGATGTGCAATCCAGTGGCTCTGAAAAGACTATAGAAATATCTTTAGCATCCTGAGGAATCCCTGTCGAGCCGTCTCCCGGTGTTACTGATTTTACATACAGGTCTTTGATACTCTCAACACTGAAAAGATATACATATTCACCCTGATTGTTGCAGTTGTATCCGGACTGAGGTGTACAGCGAGGCAATTGTCCGTTAATTATTGTTGCCCTGTCGGAATAGACTCCCGAAAATGAAGGCGGATTATCGCCTTTGATTCTCAATCTCACGACTGTTGCATAGCCAAGTAAACTACTTGGAGAAATCTTTGCGACAGAATCCTTACCGATCAGGTCTGTTGTAGTCGGGTCATCGGAAGCAATATTCCCCTGATTGTCGAGGAATGAGACAGAGGCCGGTATTGCTGCTAATGCATTTCCGTTTACCGGGTCTGCAACACCTGTGACGTCCTCTAAGAAGACGGTCTTATTGAGACTAAACGAACTCTGTTTTACTCCTTCAGTGAATCTGACAAGAACCGATTCGGTACTGCCGCTGAGATTTCTTCGGAGATACTGATTCCCTTTCTCAGATGCTACCTGAATAATTCTCAAAGGCTCGGGGTCTTCCATTCTGAAGACGATGACCTTTGTATTCCTGAGTTGTCCACCCTCGTAAGTAGCCCTGTCACTCGTAAATATACCGGATGTCCTGCAAGTAGAAACAGATGCACAATCAGTCCCCTGCGGGTCATCCTGACCTTTTATCACAATTCTGACAACGGCAGAATAATCGATCAGGTCAGAGGGTGTAATTGTCAGGATATTATCCTCTCCCCTACCCAGTGAACCATCTGGCGGGGTATCAGATGAATTAAATTGAGTGCTATATAATATCGGCGTCCCTGCCTGAGAAATATCGAAGGGATTTGCAAGATTGCTTACATTCTCCAGTATCAGGGATGTTGCATCTATATTCGCCTGTTTCAAACCTTCGGAGAAGGCAATTACAAAAGAGGTAGGTATGCCGCTGTTTTGCTGGGTCTCTCGCTTGATACCTGTCGTAATTTTACCCTCTGCATTCGATGGTTCTGAATACAGAACTGCAAGTGGTGGCGGGTCAATCGTCTTGAAAGTAAACGAATAATCTCTTCCGAGCGCTCCGCCCCTTACTGATGTAATCTGTGATTTAAGAGTAAGCGAGTATTGCTCAGAATACTTAAGTCTTGGCTGGTTCAGTGCGGTTCTGACAGGAATTATCTCGATATTATCTGTCTCAGTCCCGACGGGAAGAATAGTGAAATCGACCGGATTTGCGCTGCTGTCAAGAAGAAGAATATTTCCGGATTCCTTTTTCACTGAGGCGGGGTCTACTGATTCAGAGAAGAAGACCTTTATCGTAACTTCTGTGTCGATATTATCTGCCTTATCTGATGGCGAAACCGATTTAATTACGAGTTCGGGTGCCTTGATGATACCAAACGAAAAGTTCAGTTCTTCTGTTTTATTATTGAGTGAATCGGAGATTGACCCTCTTACTGTATCCGTAACCTTTCCGTTAATCAGCGAGTTATATGCTAAGGTATTTTTGGGGACAAATATGAACTCCCTTGCATCCCTTACAGCAATCTGACTGGTGCTGTCCAGTGCCGTCTCAAAGTCTTCATCAACAAATACTGTATCTTTGTCATTGGCGATAATTCCCCTGACCTGTCCCTTCCCTGTCCCGTCCAAGACATAGAGTTCGAGTCCTTTAAGTTCGTCAATACCGAAATCAGACCCTTCTATTCTGACACTCCTTCTGTCAGATGAGGTAATAAGGCTCTTCATTATCTCTGAACTTTCTACAATGATATACTCCGAAGTAGTATCAGGCAGGTCCGGGAACTGACCGCTAATCGTAATTGTATCGGCAGTATTCGACTCAATTGGATAATTCTCACCTGCTAGCTTTCCTCTGACAAACCTCAGCACCTTACCCTTTAGTTCATCCGCACCAAAAGATTTCTGACTATCGGTAACCGTCTGACTCGCAGAGCTGCTTACAAATCCGGACGCGAGATATGACTTGTAATAAAATAACGGTTCATCCGTGCTCACCGGTTCTATATATGAGGATGAGTTAGATAATAACAGAGCGGGCTTAATGATTTCATAGGTAAATGTATTGTCGACACCACAGGACGGATTTTCCGAGAGCTCAAAAGATTTATCGGTATTATTCACGATAAAACCGGAACACGAAAGGTTATTACCGGAAAATCTGACTATATATCCTTTTAATGATTCAGGCAGAAAAGACCCGTTATTGTCAGTTATACTCCTGCCGCTTACCTCAGTAACATTTCCACCCGATACCAATGTCTTCAGCGAATCCGTTCTGAATGATCTGTTGAATCTCACCCTTGTCTTCGAATAGATACCATTATTTTCGCTGCCATCCTCCGGATTAACAGAGGTAATGAAAAACTTCTCCACACCCTCTGTTGTAAAATTATAAACAAGCGGAATCTTTAAGAAACCACTTTTATCCGTAGCCCTCTCACTTGCGATCCCCTCCTTAATCTCGATCTGGTATGTATGCAGATAGTCAAGAGGATACTTCGGTACGAATATAACCGTATTGGGGGTTTGGGAATTTATCCTGAACGGGTTTGCACTGTCAGAGGGTTCGACAAGTACAGGATTGTCGATATCCGTTATATCTGTCATCCGGAAGGTGTAGTCCTTCGAATCAATACTCTGCGGATAGACCAATGTTGCAATATTCACGGCATCCGAGAATGTAATCCTGACATCACTTCTGATTGATACATTCTTTGTACCCGAATCCGGTATTTTGTTTACGATCAGGAGTTCGGGGGGGTCAATAGTCGAAAAAGCGGAGACGAAATCGCTCTCACCGTTATTGAGAAATCCCTGAGATGCCTTCAGCCCGTCCGGCGGATTTACAAGGGCCTTACCTCTCACGGACTGGATCTTCGGGCTGAGCGTAATTCTAATATTTCTCGAATAGGGGAAATCCCTTTTGGTCTCACCGTCTTCCGGGTCAATATTTGTAAGAGTCAGAATCCTGTTTGACGAATCCCACTCGCCTTTTACAAAATACGACGTTACATTTTTGTTATCTGTTATATCCTCTACAAAAAGTGTGGCTGTATCCTTGAGAGATGTCTCATCTCCCTTTTTATTGTAAAAAATCACAGATTCGGGATTGGCCGCCTCTGAGAATTTAATAACTATCTGTGAATCAAGTCCGACACCATTCGAGCCGTTTGCCGGTGAAACAGAGAGGACATCGAATCTGTCTAAAAGCTTTGTCATAAAATCAACGGTATAATCTGCCTTCAGATGTCCGTAGTATGTGCTTCCAACCTTGTCTCCGAAGTCCTTCGCCCTCTGTGAACGGATTGCAGTTGAGAGAATAAGTTTAACAGACCTTGTATATCCGAAACTTACTTCCGGCCTGAATGTAGCAACCAGCTTCTTTTCGTCGAAAGTCCAGTTGCCGGCAATCGGGGTATTGCATTTACCGTCTTTATAAGAGTCAGCCGTTCCTGTATCACATACTACAAATGAAGAGGTCTGGTCGAAACTGGGCGGTGTATTGTCAATCGCCTCAGAGAAGGTAACCACAATACTTGCATCCGGAGAGACACCGGTTGCACCGTTTGCAGGATATACAGAAATTACCTTCAGGTCATCGATGTACTCCGTTGTAAAGACCGCGCTTATCTCTCTTGACAGCTTGCCGCCTTTGGAGTCCTTCGTATCCACCTTGGTCAGACCCGACTTTACCCTGATAAGGTATTGCGTGGCAAAATTCAGGCTCTTTTTAGGTTTGAGAGAGACTGTATTTGTCTCTTTTGAATATGTGAGGTCAGTCTCCACCTTTATACTCTCGTCCTTTTTTGAATAGTCATAAAGGACTACATTCTCTGATAGTGTGCTCTCTGCAACCTCTTCGGAAAAGACTATCTTAACCGTTACATCCCTTGATACATTCAGAGCAGAGTCCGTGGGGGATATATACACAACCCTTAACGGAGAATCTACACCTACTACAAATGGCTGGTCACTGCAGGAAAGGATTGCAAAAACCAGAAAAATCAAAATACCAAAATACTTTCTCATATCTTATTCCTCCTTAAAAAACGAGTTTGTAACCTATATAGAAATTAGTCCCGCCCACATTCCCTGTCTCCCCGATATCCACTTTCGTATCATATTTCAGATAAGCACTTGAATATCTCAACTCAGAGATAATAAATCCGTAACCCGGCGATATCTGAACACCGGAGCCGAGATAATAACCATATGCAATGCCGTCGGTATAACTCTCTCCTTCGAAGACCTTCGAGGTAGAATACGAAAAGACCATCGCATACCCGCCGTTTACATATATTCCCAGAGGCAGAGCATTCAAAGGAAGGAGATACTCCGCGCCTATGAAGACCGGAATATTCGTTATAGAGAAGGAATACTCGAAGAGCCCGATCTGGGGGTCCATATTCTTTCCGCTTCCCGAGAGAGGATAGTAACCTGCCTCTATACCGAATGCCAGACGGTTATTTAAGAGCGGACTGATATATTTGAGGTCGAGGGATAATGCGTAGGTAGAATCTACCCTGCTTGTGGGGATGAGTACATTTGCCTTCAATGCAGCGCTGAAATATCTGGTTTTTTCCGCAGGTCTCTTATGGGATACTTCCTTATTTTCAGCAGTTATAACAGGTTTCTTGTCACTGACTTTTTCAGCAACAATTACTTTCTCCTCTTTTTTTACAGGTATCGGCGCAATCGGGATATCGGAGACCTCCGGTTTTGCCAGTATTGCAGAATCTTCTTTCTCAGCCTTATAAACTTTCAGAATAAGTCCTTCAGGAAGCTCCGCGGGCCGCGGAATCTGGTATATATGTTCACCATCGGGAACCTTGATCTGGATCCATCTGTGCTCAGTTGCCCAATACCCGCCTTCTGTAATCACATCAATCTTTCTGTTCTGTTTTTTGGGCTCGAGTTTCAATGTGTACTCATTATTTGACCTGAAGGCACCATCTCTTAAATATGAAAGTGTAAATGTAGCACTACCCTTCTTCTCCGCACTTACAAGTGCCCTGAATTTTATGTTGATATACATCGGACCTCTGACATTTATTACAAGGTCCTGATCGGATTTGAGGTGAATATACTTTTGTGGTTTTCCCTGCTCTGAAATTGAAAAGTCAGAGTGTTTGCTCGTAATTTTCAGTTCCTGCGATGATAATATCACAGGGAACAGGAAAAAAGAGAATAAGACTACTAAATTAAATAATCTCATAGGCAAGACTCCTTATCTGTATATATAGAATTCCGAAATATAATCGCCGAAACTCCTTACAAACGGGGCAGCAATAAGTATGTTTTCATAGGTGGTTTCCGTAAAGATTGTGAATGTATATCCAAACGAGGCAGGATTGCTTTTGTCAGTAAACGGAATAAGGTCACTGAGAGTATAGCCTGAGATATCCTCTCTCCCTTCCAGAAGATATACTTTTGACAACTTTTCGTCAGATACAAAGAGGTCTCTGCACTTATCATTTGTTCCACCTTTGCATCCGTCCTTTCTGAAATCAGATGCTCCCTTCAGATAAAATCCGAAATTTCCTCCTGCTTCACCCTTTATTTGCAGGATATCCCCATTTTTGCCGTTTCTGATCAGGATAAGTCCACTGTTATTCTGTTCATCTCTGCCGCTCATAATAAGTTCAGGCAGAGAGTCCCCGTTGAGGTCGTTTGTCAGAAGATTATATCCGAGCCTTTCATAATCATTAACTCCGTCTATTTTCAGACTGGCATTGCTTATGTCAGTATTCTGAATCAGACAACCGGAAACTGACGAGGACGAATACAGGACATATACACTCCCCCTGCTCTTTGTCAACGCATCAGGAGATGAAATAATTATATCCACACAGCCGTCCTGATTCAGGTCGTCAGTAAAGATGCTGTAACCGAAAGAAGAGCCACTGACTTTTCCCGAAATAATCCTGTCTCCGCTCTGCGGAACCTCCGAGATGTTATCTCTGTTCATATAGATAAATGCTGCACCTGTATTCAAATCTCCGTATGCAGGGGCACCGACAAGGAGATGCTCCTTCTGATTCATAACAAATTTATGCAATGAAAGTCCGAACATAGAATCTTTTGTCCCGCCGCTTATCCTAACCGGTTCTGCCGGAGTAAAGAGACAGTCCGACCCGTTCTTTGACTGAGCATAGATATATATCGCCCCTTCTCTCCCGGTCCCGTCCAGCGGCGCCGAGACTATGAGGTCCTGACAACCATCATTATCGAAATCAGCAGATTCGACCTGATATCCGAAGAGTGAATTCTCTGATTTGCCGTATATCCTGAAAAGTTCCTTCAAACTCCCATCTGCAAGCTTATAAATGCCGACAGAGCCCACAACCTTTCCGTTCTGAGAATCATCGGTATCTCCGATTGCAAAAACATCCTTTTTATCGAAGTTTGAAATATATTTCATTGAAAGGCCTGAGTATTTGGTTCCCTGATGGACTCTGGCTCTTTCGGCAAGTATCCCCGCAGATAAAAGATTCGAATAGACAAAATTTGTCCCGTCAGTCGCCCTGAGCATAAAGTAGTATGGTTTATTATAGATAATCGGCTTCTCGTTATTCTCCTTATCTATCAGCGAATAAAGGGTGATATTCTGAATATCTCCCGGATTAGAAGGTGTAGGGATATTCGCAAGCTCTGTCATATTGGAAAACTCAGTCTTATCAAATGGTGTCTCAGCATATACAAGTGTATAACCTTTAACTTTTCCTGTAAGTTTCCCATCAACAATATCCGATGCAGGTGCCTTCCATTCAATAATAAATCCTCTCCTCCTATCATCCTTTGGTTCAGTAATATCTTTTGAATAAATCACGACGTCGGACGGGGGATTATTATCCGGAAGTAAACTTACTGTAAAGTCCGACTCAAAATCCTTATCCATTTTTATACCGGACAGATCCGTAAGATAGCTTTTCACTGTTATATTGTACGAATTACCAGAGAGAAGTGGCTCTTTGAGCATCAGTTTAACCGTTTTACTGTCCGTAACAGCTACTGAAAACCGGATTTCCGGCCTTATCAGAAACATAGGAGCATCGATATTCCCGAAATCCATATCCTCGGAAAATTCGATATCGATACTCTGAAGATTTGACGGCACATTCTTTGCACCTAAAGAGGGGAAAATGGTCTTTACAAAAGGTGTATCAAACGTCGTCCTGAAATTTGAGTAATATGTCTTTTCAAGAGTAAATCCGGAAATATCCTCTATCTGAGACGAAACTATTACTGTATAATCCCTGTTCTCTTTTAAAAGAAAATCCTCGATATAGGCAACTTTATTTTCATACCTGACACTGTACTTCTCAACATTTGTGAGCACAACCGTATTTTCATTAACCGATGCCGGATTAATATCCTTATTAAACTCGATTCGGATACTCTTTAATTTATAATCCGCATTCATTACTCCGTCAGACGGGTCGATTAAAGTGACTTCCGGTCTGATCAGTTCTGTCTCGAACGAAAAACTGTAGGTCTCTCCCAGAAGGATACCCGATTCATCGCTCACAAAAGGCATAACGGTCAGATTATATGTTCTGCCCTCCTTAAGGCCTTCCGCAAGTTTTATGGTAACATCTTTCTTATCTTCGGATAGCATCAGTTCATAAGGTTCTCCCGGAATAATAAAATTGGAGATGTTCACACTCTCTTCGTCGAGACTCTTGTTGAATTTTATGAGAATCCCCTGAAATGATGAAAATGCATCTGCCGGAATCTTTGCCCTATCTTCTGGTGAAACCGATGTAATCTTCAGTGGTTCAAATAAAGTTGTAAATTCCAGTATATAATCTCCCTCACCGGTCCTCTTGTCCTGATAAGTATTCTGCGATGAATCCTGTGATGTATCGGTCACTGTGCCACCATCGATATCAATCAATGAAGCCGATACGCTGTTTTCCGAGAGATAGAAAGGCAGTCCCGCCGAATCACGGATGAGCTTCGAGATAACAACCCTGCAGAATGCCCGCTCGGGCAATATAACGCCCTGCTTCAGCTTGAAAGATACAGTCTTCTTATCTTCGGAGATAGTAATCTTTGATTCAGGTCTGATACCGTTGCAGGTAAAATCAAAGAATCCTTCGTTTACGAATTTTTCATCAAGGCTTTTGCTGAAACTGATAACCACTGCACCAAGAGGGGCAAGGTCTCTTGCAACACCTGCAGCGCCGTTTTCAGGAACGGTATTTGTCACATAAAGGGGTGACATATCCTCCTTACCGACAGCTACATATTCATCTGCACAACTGATTAAAAGCAAAAGGGAAGATAAAATAAAAGGGAAGGCTTTCTTAAGAGGCATATACTCCTCCTTAATAGGGGATTTCAGAATATCGCGACAATAGTTTCATAAGACAAAATATATGTCAAGTGCAAGTAACTGTTGCGTTCTTTTAAACACAAATTATGCAGAATAGTTGCAAAGGAAGGTCATTTTTTGAATATCTGATTTACCTGCACAATCCATAAAAAGACTACTCAAATCTTACATAGTCTATCTCCAGCTGATAGTCGAAGATATCAAAATTATCATTTGCACAGTTGAGGAATGTATCATATTCAAAGAGAAAGTAGTAGTTGTCCTCGCCATCTGTCTGAATCAGATAATCCTGAAACTCACCATCTTGAGAAAACTCATTCGGTCCATAGATTTTCCTGTCACTGAATATGTACCACTTTACATTGCGGGTCCTGTCTTTCGGTTCGAATTTCATATTTATTCTGACAGCATTTCCGCTCCTCTTCCCGAAGAAGAGCGAGGCATACCCTTTCCCCTGTGAAAAGCTAATATTATTTACTATCAATCTGAGGTAGTTGTCTTTAACCTTTATCTGGTTATTCCCGTATTCCTCAATACTGTATGAATGCTTGGGTAGAGGCAGATTAAACTCGAGGTCCTCAATATAGTTGTAAAATTTAATATTTACTAATGTAGCCGGAATCTCGAATTTCTTCCCGAGGATATCCTTTACATCACCCAGCAATACCTTTAAGTCCCTGTTGAACCAGAGCGGTTCTTCCGGAATAATTTTAATGCCATCCGATTCTTCTATCCTGAACTGTACAGATTTCCCGTCAATCAATATCTGAGGTCTGAGGGTATCCATATCCACAGGGAAGTTCGGGAGAAGATGGAGAATATCAAACGGGTGCAGATATTTTTTTGCAAAAAAGATTTGCGGAGAATATTCAATCTCCCCTCTGTTTTTCAGTTCTATCTCTCCCTTATATTCCTCAGCTCCTCCGAGACAGGCATTTTTATAAAACCTGCAATCTCCTTTTATAATATCCCCCTGAAAATATCCGTTCAGAAGGAAAAAGTCACATTCCTTCCCGTATCCGATATCTATCCGGGCATATAAATTCTCATCAAGCACATATTTTTCATATTGGAGTACACCTGTGCAGAAAGACGTCTGATAAAAGTAAACAGGTTTGCCTGAATCTCTCCCCTCCGGAAAGATTACCGGTATTGAGACCGGCGTTATCAGGGTTTCATTGCCATCTGAAGAATGAAGAGTTACCTCAGCATAATAATTTCCGCTCTTTGTATTTCTATCAATATGTATGTCGCTTGCATCTCCGGAGGTATCTGTCCCGGAACCAGTCTCTGATGCTTCATCAATATCCTCATATACTAAAACGTCAGAATTTACATTCCCTGTGTCCAACCGGTAACCGACTTCACAGCCGGCGATAAGAAGTGCCAGAAATACAGAAATGAAAATTACCCTGCAATCATTATCCGGATTATTATCCATTATATCCTCCGTTATCCTCTTAAATTGTACACATTACTCACCGGATTATCAACCATATTTTTCATCCGCCCAAGATACCCAAAATTTTAATAAAGAATCAGCAAAGCTATATATCAATCTGCCTGTATTTGCTCTTTTAGTCTAAAATTCCGGTATTGCAAAATGCCCCCTGCCGGATTATACCCCGGTTTTGATTATTATAACTTAGTGCTGTCCCCTGATATTCACCAGAATCTTCATCCTGCCGGTACGGTCCCTTTTGATATTGAACCATTTCTCTGCCGAACCGGAATTGACTGCTATCTCTATCATACCCGATGAACCAACAACTGCAACCGGAATACCGTTTGGGACATCCGAATAGGTATTCCTTATTCTTCCGAGTCTTCTGCTCCTGAATTTTACCGAGCAGTTAAGGTTTCTGACCGATTCATACGGAATATTTGTTATGATATTTCCGAAACTATCTATGTAGAGAATCTCTCCGACTATCTTATTATTCAGGAATTCCGGTCTGGGAATATCAAGCCGCACAGGGTTTTCTGCACTCACGACTATATCCCTTATATCTTTATCTGCCGCAATATATGCCGCAAGGGGAGCAAATATATCTCTGCCGTGAAAGGTATTTGAAATACTGCTTGTAAAAAAATCCTTTCTTGCAATCTCGTAAAGCTCGTATGCACCATCCGAATAGATATACTCGAAGATTCCGTTGTCGGGTCCCACAAAGTATCTTCCTTCCGATTTTACAACTATACCTCTTCTTGAAGACCCGACCCCGGGGTCGACAATCACCAGAAATACCGTATCCCTTCCGAAATAAAGAACCGATTCCTTCAGAACGAAGGCGGCCTCCGTAATATTCTGCGGACTTATATGGTGTGTAATATCTACCGTCTTAATCTCAGGGCTGACAGACGAAATTACTCCTTTCAGAATCCCCGCATAATGGGAACTGCCGAAATCAGTAATTATTGCAATTTGTCTCATCTGAGGCTTGAGAGAATTTCGTAGAGTTCGTTCTCGTCGGCATCTCCTGCCACTGCATAGGTGATATCCTTGTCGCTGGAGAGCAGCAGATTCTTCCCGTCACGACTCGTAATAAACGAATTGCCTTTGTAGGGTTTCAGTGAAGTAAAGAATATCTTGTCATTTATCGCCCCGCTTATTGCAAAGACAGAGATATTCCTCCCCTTGTGATTATAGTAAATGTGTGCGGCATCCCTGTCTTCGAATCTGTTATATCTCAGTCCGACGAATTTGATATTTGGTGAACTGTTTTTGTTTATAAACAACCTGTCTGTACTGTTCTTAAAGATTGAGAAGAACTTATTTACATCGCTCACCGAGGCACTCAGCGGCGGATTCGTAATAGTCCTGAAAATTTTATTGTCGAGGCGTTGCTGGTTCATCTTGTGATAAAAGGCGAGTGCCAGAAAGAAGACGAGCAAAAGAGCCGGCGCAAACCTGAAAAGAACCGGAAATATACTCTTCTTTTCTTCGTACATATCATTGATTCTGGAGACAAGACCGAGCGGGGGTTCTTCGTAATTTAAGGACTTTTTCAGAAGCCTCTTTACAAATCTTTCGGACCTGACGGCAAAATAGCAGGACTCACACATAGAGATATGTTCTACCATATCGCGGTTTTCCGACGCATCGAGTTCGCCGTCGACGTATAGTGTAATGAGCCTTTTGACTTCCCTGCAGTCCATCAGTTCCTCAGCTTATTGTTAACAAAAGATTCTCTATCAAGCCTGACAATATTCTCTCCGTTCGATTCCCTGCGGATTGTCTCCTCGCGTTTTAGCAGTTCCTTCTTGAGGGCACTCCTCGCCCTGCTGAGTCTGCTCATAACAGTCCCTATAGGAATATTCAGAATCTTCGAAATCTCTTCATACGAGAATTCCTCAATGTCCGCGAGAATCAGTATACTCCGGTGTTCGAACGAAAGATTTAATAACAGCCTCTCTACCTCTCTCGAGGAGTATTCCCTTATGAACCTCTCCTCCTCGTCCTCTATAAGGGTGAGGTCCCTTCCTATTATCTCAGAGCCGTCATTCTCGGTAAAACTCCTGAACTCCAGATGATTCTGTTCTGTATTACTCTTGCTCTGATTGTTGTAAAAGGTCGTAGTTGCTATTCTGAAGAGATATGCCTTTGCATTCGTATTCGGGGTATATGAATCTATATATTCAAGGGCTCTGGCAAATGTCTCCTGAGTCAGGTCCTCAGCATCTTCCCTGTTTCTGGTGAGATAGAGACAGAGATTATATACATCTTTCAGATGCTTCAGAAATTCGGACTTGATAAGCTCTCTTCTCTTATTCTCTCTCATCATAGTATAAAACAGAAAAGGCGGTAAAATATTCCATATCTTACTGATAACGTTCCCAGAGTTCGTAAATGTAGCTGACCTGAGACTCGCTTATTACCGTCCCCTTATCAAGTGTCTTTTTGATTCTGGTGAGTTTAAGAACCTCTTCTTCGCTCAGGTCTTCCTGTTTGAGCAGTTCATCTACAAGAGAGAGACATTTTACACACTTTACTTTCCGCTGACCGCTTCTTGTGCATTTCTGATTAGGCATTATTCCTCCCCGTGTTCGTGGTTGTGACAGGTTTCTACCCTGAAGGGTTCCGGCTCATCCGGTCTTCTGTTGTAAAGAGGAGACATCTGTCTGAGTCTCTCAATAATAGGCGGCAGTTCCCTGATTAAATAATCTATCTCCTCCTCTGTATTGAATCTGCCCAGCGATATCCTGACAGAGCCATGTGCAGTCTCGTGGTCCAGCCCCATTGCCAGCAGGACGTGTGAGGGGTCGAGAGAACCGCTTGTACAGGCAGAACCGGAAGACGCTGCGATACCTACCATATCAAGCGAGAGAAGTATTCCCTCTCCCTCAACATACCTGAATGAAAGATTCGTAGTATTGCAGAGTCTGTGGGCTTTATGACCATTCAGCTTGACATACGGAATTTTTTCCAGAATCGCATTTTCCAGTTTGTCTCTCAGATATGAGAGTCTCTTCTTTTCTTCCTCAATCTCGTCTGCAGCAAGTCTTGCGGCCTCACCAAATGCGACTATCGATGCAACATTTTCGGTCCCCGCACGTCTGTTTCTCTCCTGATGACCGCCGGAAATAAGCCTTTCTATCCTGATACCTCTTTTGATGTACAATGCACCTACACCCTTTGGCGCATAGAGTTTGTGTCCGGATATCGAAAGAAGGTCCACACCCAGATCCAGTACATCAATCCTCTCCTTACCCGCCACCTGAACCGCATCAGTATGAACGAGAGTCTCGGGATTCTTCTTCTTTACTATCCTTGTAATCTCCTTTATCGGGAAGATTACACCTGTCTCATTGTTGGCATACATAACAGAGACAAGAATCGTGTCGGGCCTGACCGCCTTCTCGAGTTCACCAAGGTCCAGTTCACCGTTTTCATCAACACCTAAAAATGTAACCTCCGCGCCGAATTTCTTGAGGTCCTTTACCGTCTCAAGAACGGCCGGATGTTCCACACTGGTTGTAATAATATGTCTTCCTCTCTGTTTGTTTGCAAAGAATGCCCCTTTGATAGCGTGATTGTCAGACTCAGAGCCGCCGGCATTGAACACAATCTCCTTATCCGTTGCATTCAGAAGTCCGGCTACATTACTCCTTGCCTCCTCTATTGCCTGATGGACATTCCTGCCGGCCCAGTGGACAGAACTCGGATTACCGAAATGCTCGGTCAGAAACGGCAACATCTTCTCATATGCCTCTTTCCTGACCGGTGTCGTTGCGTTGTTATCGAAATATATCTTATGTTCCATAGGAAACTTGTCTCCTTTCGGTGAAAAGCCACACTAATATTATTAACATTATCGCACAAAGTCAACACCCATATTGTATGTATGTTGTTCCAAAATAGAAATGTTACATTATCTGCAAAGTAGAAATGTTACATTTAATAGGTTTGGATATAAAGAAA
>DYEF01000036.1 GCA_020725805.1 Bdellovibrio sp. | reverse complement strand
TGTTAATAAATGAGGCAACGACCATCGTTGACCTCTAATAAATGAATGTGGCATTTGACCACAAAAAAATATGGAGGACAACCCACCTTTCATAAATACAGGTATAAAGTATGTAAAGTATGTAAAGTATGAAAAGTGTGAAGTGTCAAACGGTTATCCTGATAATCCGGTTTTATATCCGGATTACCTGCATTTGTCCCGTGCGAGGTGCGTTGAATAGAAAAATATGGGAAAATTTTCAGGTCTATTTATGATATATTTCAAAATATGACTTTGGATGTGCACAGGCCGGACACATTTCCGGAGCTGAGTCACCTTCGTGCAGATAACCGCAGTTTCTGCATCTCCACTTGACGGGTTTTTCAGCCTTGAAGACAGTCCCGCTTTCAACACGTTTTAATAATTCTCTGTATCTCTCCTCGTGACCTTTTTCTGCCACAGATACGAATCTGAAGACTGCTGCAACCTCTTTAAATCCCTCTTCCTCGGCAATTTTTGCAAATTCGGGATACATCTTCGTGTGCTCATAATTTTCGCCTTCTGCTGCGTGAAGAAGATTATCTGCGGTTGTCCCTATCTTTCCCGCGGGAAATGATGCTGTTATTTCTACCTCTCCGCCTTCCAGAAATTTATAGAATCTCTTTGCGTGCTCTTTTTCATTGTCGGCTGTATCTGTAAATACCGCTGCTATCTGTTCATATCCTTCCTTCTTTGCAACCGACGCATAGTATGTATATCGGTTTCTTGCCTGTGACTCGCCGGCAAAGGCGGTCAGCAGGTTCTTCTCTGTCTTTGTTCCTTTCAGTGATTTCATAAAGCACCTCCGAAAAAATTATTATCCGAACTTTTATTCTGCATTTTATTTTAAGTCAAGTCGAATGATGATATAGTTTTCCTCAATTATTGTTGTATTATTCATATTATTGTGCTAAAAAGCCAAACTGCTTTTATGGTTATAAGACAGAAATTTTTATTCTCTCTTTTGATTTTACTTATATTCGCCTGCGGCGGTACGGAGAAGAAGCTTCTTCCGTACGAAAATTTTTCGTTTCCTGTAGATCTGGTCTACGATAAAAACAACAGCAATATATACGTCGTATCTTCAAACTTCGATTTCGGTTATAAGTACGGAAATGTAAAAGGCATATCAATAAACACACTCAGACCTCTTTTATCAAATCCCTGCAGAAATGAGTGCTCTGATTATAACATAGGGGCTATTATTGGTGATGGTATAAGTATCGGTGATTATGCAGGAATTTCGGCCTTTTACAATAACAAAATCTTTGTTCCTCTGAGAAAAGATAACAAAATTGCAGTGATTGAAACTGACAGTACAGGTAATCTCAGTTGCGGAAACGGCAGGAAGATTCTGGGTGACTGTGATGAGACTCATCTTGTTGATACAGATTATAAGGAGCCGTTTTCGCTTGTGTCGGAAACATCGGGTAATTGTATATATGTCTCGTTTCTCAAGAGCGGTAATGTCGTTTGCGTAGACAGGGATAACTATAAGAAACAGCAGAATGTTTTTTCAGACTTTTCCAACGGATATGAGATCGGCGGAGTAAAGGACATTGATGTATCAGACAGCAACCTTCTGGTCTCGGCATATGCCTATATGATGAGCGGCAGAAATATGGTTCCTCTTTCCTACGGATTTAAGGGTAACAGATACACTGTCTTTCTTGATTTTACTGACCAGATCGGGAGTGCTTTTCAGGAGTCTGTAAAAATTTCGAAACAGAAAAAGAGATTTTTCATGAGCCTCAGGGAACCGGACCTTATCCTATCTGTGGATTATGACATCTATAAGGACGGGACATTCATAATAACGGATTACAGACTGACATCTCTTTTCAGGTATCCCTCAAGATTATATGTTGAGACCCCAAAATCGAGTGGCAGAGAACTCCTCTTTGCATCGCTTATAGATGAAGATAGGATTTATGTTTATGATACGGAGGGTATGGTTTTACTGACCGAAATTAATGAAGGGCTTGACGGGCCTTATGCAATGAAGATTATTGATATTGACGGCGATGATTATCTCTTTGTTGCCAATTTTGAGAGCTCGACCGTATCGGTCTACTGGCTGATATCCGGTGAAAACCGTTTTGAATATATGCTGAGTATCGGTAAACCAAGACCGAAGGAGAAGGGCGAATACTGATGAAAAGGATTCTGGTACTGTTTGTTGTTTGTTTAGTGTTCTCCTGTACGAGTTCGACGAGTCGTCTTATGGGGAGTATGTCCGAACCTCAGGATATTGAGGTTGCCGTCCCTTTTATTGACACTGATTCGGTTCCGCTCCTTTATGGTTTTGTCACAGATTCTTTTGAGAATGCAGTCTTCCCGATTAATTTGTCTCTCAGAAAATTTGTGGAATCGGAAGTCCCGTACTTTCCTTTGAGAATACCGGTAGGCAGATATCCGACCAAATTATCGGCTGACAGGTCTCAGAAGAGGTTGTTTGTCCTGAATTATCTCGACAAAACAGTCTCGGTTATCGATACGGTCAGTCTTACTGAACGGGGATTCTGTGAATATAAAGACGGTGCAGTACGTTATTCGGATGAGTCGGGACCAGTAAGAAAAGACCTTGGACTTTATGTCTCTGATATGAAGGTTGTTTACAACAGGGTCCTTAAGAAGGAATTTCTCATAGTAACCGGTACAGATGACTCATTAGAAGGCAGAATAAAGATATTTGATGTTGATGAGAAGACTGAAAGCGGGGCAGTAAACACTGATGCAGGAAAGTTGTTGTATGATATTTCATTGGATATCGTTCCGTCCGTAATTGCAGTAGCAGGTGACGGAGATGAAATTTATGCCGGTTCAAAAAATGAAAGCCGGTTCGTGATTCTGAATATATCTGCTCAGGGAATATCCTATGTGTCGGCGCCGCTCGTCCCGGACCTCATTCGTCTGAATAACTCGAGATTGTATCTGGTGGACACTGTCAATAACAGGTTCTCGGTCTTTGATATTTCTTCAAGGAATATTCTGTCTGTTCTTCCTGAATCCATTTTCGGCAAAACCGGGATTCAGCCGTTTCAGACATCCTATGTGAGGGATATGGCCTTTTCCCCGGATACCGACCTCGGAGGAGTAATTAATTCCCTCCCGGATGAGAGAGGTTGCAGGGGGAGTGTGGCATTTGTGGTCAATACACAGGGAAATGTCTTTGCTCTGGATGCAGACGGCTGTTCGCTTTGCGAAGAGGCTGATTCCGATAAACCGAAGGTTCCCTGCTATCTGAAAGGATGGTATAACCTTCCGGTAGAGAATGAAATCACCCAGCCTACCGTTTCAAGACCGCTTTTGCAGATAGGGGAGAAGATACTCAGTTACAACGAGCAGGGACTTGCAGAATATCCTTATATCGACAAATGGGATAATTCGGAGAGAAATTTTGGCATAGGTATCTCCCGTCTCTTCAGGTCAAATATGTACGGAAGGAAGATTCAGATTACATATGAAGGTGCAGTCGTTGAAGGTACGGGGAAGATTACAGGTGGCAGGTTTGTGCCTGACCTGAGTGGCTTTGAAAATTTCAATATCACTGATTCGGATATACTTGATTTAAGGGATATAAACGGAAACCCACTTAAGAATTGTGATGACGGAAGTCTTGTTGAGAGAAATGAATTCAGAATACTCTCTGTTTCCCCAGAGGGGATCGGAATCGACGGAAGTCTGCCAAAAGAAGACTGTCTCCTGAGTTATTACTTTATAATAAGACCTGAAAATGGATGGACTGTCTATATAGATGGTTATGGCTTTCTTGGACGCGCCTATGAAAATCAGACATTCAATCTGACTGATGAGAAGGGTTTTTCACACCTCAGATTTACCCTGAAATCAGGAAAGAATACCTCTGTAAGAGGTATGAAATTCTTTTCGGATATCTTCATCAATCCGTACGGTTTTGCTCCTGAAGAGAAGATGATTACCCCTGTAAGTCTTAAAGTTGTCAGGGATATCGTGGATATAAACAGGTATTACGGTCTCATTGTCTACACAGGTTCAAGAGCCATCTGGCAGTTCTCATCGAGGGATCTGGACCCCAATTCAAGCACTGTTTATAAATGAGCGGACAGAATAATATTAAACGGAAAATAAGGCTTGGTCAGATCAATGATGTGATAAGGATTCTGAGAGCCGGTGGTTTGCATACTATCTGTGAGGAGGCCAGGTGTCCGAATATCTGTGAGTGTATGTCGAAGAAAAGGGCCACATTTCTTATTATGGGAGATGGTTGTACGCGTGGTTGCAGATTCTGTTCGGTGAGACACTATGAACCTGATAAGATAGATTATCTCGAACCCGAGAGAATCAGAGATGCTGTTCTGTCGCTGGGGATAAAGTATGTGGTCATAACTTCTGTCACAAGGGATGATTTGCCGCTTGGAGGAGCAGATATCTACGAAAAGGTGGTAAACAGGTTGAGAGAGTCATGCCCTGATATCAGAATTGAACTTCTGATTCCGGACTTCAAAGGAAATAAAGAGGCTTATGATATAATTGCAGGACTGGATATTGATGTGCTCAATCATAATATGGAGACAGTAAGGTCGTTATATCCTGTTGTAAGACCCGAGGCAGATTATGAGAGGTCTCTTGAATTATTGCGGTACTTTTCTAAAAGGGGTTTTTTTACAAAAAGCGGGGTAATTGTGGGATTCGGTGAAGAGACAACTGAACTAAAAGAATTATTTTCAGATCTTGCTGTATGCGGTGTAAGAATGCTCACAATAGGGCAGTACCTGAAACCTTCAAAGTCAAACATTGATGTCGTGAAATACTACTCTGATGAGGAATTCGAAAGGTTAAAAGACCTTGCAGTCCTGAGCGGGATTGATTATGTCTTTTCGGGAAGATATGTGAGAAGTTCCTATAGTGCAGAGGAGCAGTATAAAGGAGTGGAGATATGAAAGGATTTTGTATCGTCCTGTTTGTATTGTTTTCACTTCATCTCTTTGCAGATGATATGAGTTTTACACTGAGATATCCGGAGGATAAGAGCGGATTTGTAGTCGGGCTGATGCCCAGAAATATGCCTGATGAAAAAGGATACAGGGGGTCCGAAACCACTTTAACACCACTTTTTGCAGGTGCAACGTATAATTACAATAATTTTGTTTTCCATTTGGTACTCCCGCTGGTCATCAATCCGGATGATACAAAGGACGATATTATGCTCGATACTGTCTTGCTGGATGCGGGATATCTTTTCGGGTTTGATAATACGGTATTGCAGAGCGGGATTCAGTTTACGCCGGCGCTGAATCTGGGTTCGAATCCGCAGAATGAACTCAGAAACAACCTGTCATTTTACGTCCTGATTTTCAAAAAAATTATAGGCGGCCTTTCAGCAGGTCTCAATCTTCAGTATTATCAGTCTCTATCAGATAAGATTAAGTACAGCGGACTGTATATTACCCGGGCAAATTCTGGATTTTCCCTAGAATTGAAACTCGAATACTATTTTGAGAAAGAAAGACTGAGTGTCCTGTCGGATATATTGCTTTTCAGGGATGTCTCTGGCGGCATCTCGAATATCTATCTTAATCCGGGCGTAAGATTTCTTGTCGACGAACTGAATACGGTATATGTCACTCTGAGCATTCCATTATACGACGACAAATTCTGTGAGAGATACGGGAGCGGGCTTAATCTGTATTATAACAAGAGATTCTGATGCTTATCGGCATTCACACAAGTATTAGTGGCGGTTATTCGGCGGCCATAGAAGAGGGAGAAGGAGCGGGAGCAGAGGCCGTTCAGATATTTGTGAGGCAGAATCTGAGCTGGAACAGGAAGGTTGTTACAGAAGAAGAGGCAGAAGATTTCAGGAGAAGACTTGAGACCTCGGTCTCTGTAAAAAAGGTAGTTGCACACAGCTCATATCTGATTAATCTTGCAAGTGATAACAGGACGACGGTAAAGAGGTCAGTCTCGCTTATGGCGGAGGAACTGTTGATATGCAAGAGCCTTGGTATTGATATATATGTTATGCATCCGGGTTCCCACAAAGGTTACGGAGTTGAGGTCGGGATTCAGAAGATAATCGATGGTCTGAAGAATGTCAGGGATAAGACCGGAGATACAGATGTCAGAGTGGCTTTTGAGACAACAGCCGGTTCCGGTGGCCAGATAGGTTCTACTCTGGACGAGATAGCGGAGATATTGACAAAATCGGATAAAATAATTAATGCGGCTGTATGTATCGATACCGCACATCTCTTTGGTGCCGGTTATAATATCAATGACAATACGGAGTATGAAAGACTTATTAGGGAGATAGACAGCAAAATCGGAGTCGGGAAGGTACTCGTCTGTCATCTGAACGACAGTAAGGCAGAACTGGCAACCAGAAAGGACAGGCACGAACATATCGGGAAAGGAAAAATAGACATATCGGTATTCAGGACGATTCTGAAAGACCTCAGGCTTGGGAATGCCATTGCGATTCTCGAGACACCTAAGGAGATGAGGGAAGATGGCATAAGTTACGACAGTATAAATATCGAACTTTTGAAGAGTCTGAGAGATGGGTAATATAATCTATTTAAGTGATTTTCTGAAAAACAGATTCGGCAGAAGGGTTCACAAGGTAAGTTTCAGACTCAACAATACATGCCCGAACAGAGATGGAAAAATTTCATCAGGTGGTTGTATATTCTGCAACGGGCAAGAGCTCGTACCCTTTTCCTACAAAAAAGGTATGAGTCCCTGTGAGCAGATAAAATCCGGTATTGAGATAGTCCGGAGAAAGTATAAAGCAGAAAAGTTTATTGCATATCTTCAGGATAATACAGGTACATATGGTGATGAAGAAAATATTATGGATGCAGTCAGAGAGGTCATTAAGGTCGATGGTGTCGCAGGTGTCTCAATCGGCACGAGGGCAGATTGTATAAGTGACAGATTCTACAGGTTTTTTGAAGAGCTCTCAAAAGAGACATTTCTTATGGTTGAAATCGGTGTTCAGAGTATCAATGAGAAGACCCTGAATATAATCAACAGAGGGCACGACGTAAGGGTAGTTGAGGAGACGTTTAAGAGACTGAGCAGGTTTGATATCCATACCGTGGCACATATTATACTCGGACTTATGAATGATACGGAAGATGATATCCGCAGACTCTCTCTCTGGATGGGAGATAATATGATTTCGGGGGTCAAGATACACAATATTGTCGTTCTGAAGGATACACCGCTTCAGAATATGTATTTAAGTGGTGAGTTTGTTCCGCCTTCAGAAGAATCACTCCTTAGATTGTATGAAGTATTTTTCCGGAATCTGAAAAACAGAATAGTGGTTCACCGTCTGACAACCGATGCAGGCAGAAGATTTATTGTGGCACCGGATTATGCCGCAGACAAAAGCCGGCTACTCAGCGAAATAAGGAATCTGGCCGGAAAATATATCAGTCAGTAAAGCAGAAATGTTTTTATGTCTCTCTGAAGTTGTGTGAGCTTTGCTGCAGTATTTTCATCGGATATGTATGATAAAACAGGCACTTTCTTCTCTGTATCAGTCCTTTTCAATATCCCCTGTGACATAAGATAGTCAACGGCATTTTCTATTGTAACTTTTGATACAGACTCCAGATTTTTTATCTTTGCGCGGTCATACATTGAAAGGCCATAAGACTGTATTTTGCGTATAAGCGATTTTTTGTCGGTTTCTGCGGCGTTCAGATTCTGAATATATTCGGCTGTAATAAGGTATGATTCCAGAAGAGAGGTCAAAAAACTTGATAATAATTTTGCATATTCGGTATATTCCTGATTCAGGATTATATCTTCTTTCTCAGTGCGGATAAATCCCATATCAAGTGCGAGCTGAAAGGATTCGGCAAATTCGGTCTCGAAATCCACGTTTACCCTGAATATAAATTCATTTTTCAGAATATCTCTGAGTCTCTTTGATATTTCGAGTATCTGATTTTTCGTACACCTGTAATCCCTGAATGTGAGTATTGATGCAGAGGCAATCGAGATATTGAGTGTAAAATGTATAAAACCGTTTTTATAGTAATCCAGAATAAATCTCTTGTTTTCCGATGCACGGTAGAGGTATTTTCCTTCCTGATTCTCTTTTACTGAGACGGTCTTGTCATTTATGAATCTGTTTAGAGTCTGAGAAATCGCCTCGCCGAGGTTATTGAGCACTGATGCAATTTTGATATCTTTTCTTTTCTTTACTATGTTCAGAAGGAATCTGGCATATTCCTCTATCTCTTCGAGAGAGAACCATCTTCTGTTGTCTGAAAGTATTATTGCACATACGAGTCCTGACGGTGAAACGGTAGCAATCTGGTTAATCTCGTATGTAATCCTGTAACCTAAGGCAAGAATATCTTCCTTTTTGCTTTCTTCATCCGTATAGGGCGTTGTATGTCCTCTCTCAAAGAGAAACTGCTTTATTGATATAGGGTCACCAAACTGCACATAAATATTTCCGTATTTGGAGGTCAGCACACCGGTTGTCTTGACAAGTCCTTTGAAGTCCTCCTTCGATTTTTCACTGCCTAAAAGCTCTTTCATATATGAGCCTGACTCAATGACTTTTTCATAAAGAATCGAAATCGGGACAAAGAATATGTCATCACAGGCTCCGTCAAGGTATGCGTCAACCATATATGTCAGTAATCCGAATTTTGGCTGCAATGTCTTACCTGTGCGGCTTCTGGTCCCCTCAATGAAGAACTCCTGTGTCCATCCGTCTTTAAGAAGCCTCTTCATATATGCCTTGAAGATGCTGATATATAAATCATCTCCCTTAAATGTCCTTCTGATGAAATAAGCCCCTGACTTTCTGAAAATATGTCCCATCGGCCAGAAGGCCAGATTATCACCTGCTGCAATATGAGGTACAATTATATCATTGTTGTAAAGAATCTGGGAGACGATCAGGTAATCTACGTGCGAGCGGTGCATCGGACAGAGCACAACAGGTCCTCTCCGCAATGTCTCCCTTAGTTTTTCGATACCGTCACTGTTGTATTCAACTTTGATATCAGTAATCTTCCAGACGGCCTTGAGTGTAATGTCAAAGAAACGGATATAATTATAGTCCAGATTACAGGCCATTCTTTTGATAATTTTTTCTGCCCGTCTCTCGAGATGACTCTTACTTATCTTCTTTTCTTGTGAGAGTCTTTGTATGGTATCGACCACAATGGAATCATTGATAAGGAGTTTTCCTATCGATTCCGGTTCTCTTTTGACCGGTCCGGTGAGGGCGGTTTTTTCCCGAGTGATATTCTTATAAATCAGATATCTAATTCTTCTCGAAATCGCATCGGTACTTCTGTCCTGCATCTCGTTTAAGACGTCGCGGATATTGATTGGTTCACCTACTCTTACCTCTCCGCTCCTGTGATAGAAGAGCAGAGTAAATATTTCCCTCAAAAATGTGGGAGAATCTCTCTCCCCGAGTATTATGTCCAGAAATCCCTGTTTCTCCTTAGAAGGTTTTTTCTGATATGCGATAAGCAGCGGAATAAGAATAACCGGTTTCTCACAGTCTCTCTGGGTTTCAATGAGAGTCTCAATGTAATCTATGTCATAGAATACATTTGGTCTTATTATGAACCTTGGTTTGCGCAGGAATATCAGAGAGGATTCGCCTGCAAGTGTGAGCAGGTTCAGCCTGTTTTTCAGCTCGGATGGTTTGCCTGTAACACCCTTTATGTTTATTCTACTGAGTCTGAATAGTTTTGATATCGGCTGGTAAAGCCACAATCTGAGCCCGTTTACAAATCTGGCAAGAGGAAGACCCAGTCTGGAAAAGACAAAATTCAGATACAAAAAGGCAAGAAAGGAACGGGAGAGCATTGTGTATACAACTGTACCAGCTCGGGCTGCATTTCTGATTTTATCCACTTCTGTCTCGTCAAATTTTATTCTGGAAAAGAATCTGTTGAATATCCACCTGATAAGAAATCCGTATTCATTGTGCATTGCATCAGGTATGGGAAACTTGTTTATATCGGGTTTATATACTGTATCTTTTATCTCTGCCATAATTATTGATTTTTTGTAAAACGGTAATTTCTCACGAAGAGAAACACCACTTATCTATATGAAACAGGTTAATATATCATATTATTTCATTAAACAAGGAAATATTTCAGGCATTTGTCTGTATAAATAATAATCAGAAGAACCGTACTCCCTGAAAGAACAGGGGATGGTCTTGGTGTCTGTTTGTCTGATAAATTTTATTCACACGTTCAAAATCCGTTTTGCAGGAGATTCCGATATAATGCTCTATTTATCTGAATATACCCCAAAATTTTGGTATTTTTAGAGT
>DYEF01000035.1 GCA_020725805.1 Bdellovibrio sp. | reverse complement strand
GTCAGGAGATATGGGCGGGACGTATGCGATTACCGGGACGATAACCGTTACGGGCGACACATTCAAGATCGACCTGAAGATCGATGTAGATGCGACGAGCGGCGGAATGGGGACGAAGCAGACAATGGTGTACAAGGGTGACCTGACGATTTCGGATACGAAGATAGACGGTACGCTGGACTATGATATAACGTTCGATGTCTCCGGGGCGGGAGTGCCGGGAGCCACAGCGGGGACATACAAGCTGAAGATAAAGTATGAAAACGTAACGCTCGATTCAGCGGGATGTCCGACTGGCGGGAAGACAAAGATCGACTACGATGTAAGCGCACAGGGACAGAGTCAGAAGGGCTCAGTGGAGCTCGAATACGGCCCGAAGTGCGGCGATGTAAAAATGTATCAGTAACGATAGTACTGTATATTATCTAACTACCTCAAGAGCAGAAACCGGGCATTAGGCCCGGTTTTTTTTATTGCCAATAAGCTTTGGTATTAAAGTCCGGTGCCGGGTAGATATAAATAAATCCGTTATCTAATTGTTTGATATTATTGATATTTCATGCCGGAGTGCCGGGTATAAGCTGACTTGAGACTTAAGGTATCGGCAGGTTCATAATGGCGTAGAATACGTCTATGTAGAACTGAAAGGCCCGCATAAATCTTCCGCCGACAAACTGCCAGACCACCAGAAATCCGACCAGAAGGGAAACGCTGACAAACATATATTCGGTCAGTGCCTGTCCGTCTTCACCGTGCAGGAGTTCTCTGATCTTACTCATCCTTCTTCTCCATCACATTGAGTACGAAAGATGTAACGGTCTCGCCTTTTTCATCCTCTGACTCGGTAATGACTGCCATTATCTGTATATTCTCCCTGCCGAATGCAAGTACTCCCTCATCATTTATCTTCCTGAAATAGTCGTTCTCCCCGAATCCCAGATTTCTGAGGCTCTCTTTGTAGAGAGCAATATTCTTATCTCTTCCCCCTTTCATCTGAAACGAGATTGTGCGGGCAAATCTCCCGTAGTCCTGATTCTTTACCTCTATGTAATTCGTTGCATCGGAGGGGATACCGAGTGATTTGTCGGGTTTAACAATCAGATTCTCGGAAACCGCCGGGGTAATACCGGCGAATACCATAGTCTCGTTATCGGTCCTTTTGAGGATTATAATCCTGTGCTCACCGGTCTTTTTGTCTGTGGTCTGAATGAATCCCTCTTCATCGGATATCTGGTTGAAGTGGGGATTCAGACCGGCATCCCTGAATTTTTTCATAAGCTCGTCTCTTACGGCCGGGAGTTCATCCTTTGTGGTAAAGTACCCGAGTTCCATAGGGAGGTTGTTGACTGAGATTCTGTTTCCCATAGGCAGAAATACCTTGTTTTTATACTGCGGAATCTCCTTTGAGATCTTCGGGTTTAATACATCCTGATTCTTCTCTGCAGTCAGCAATCTGAATCCGCCGCCGAGGTAGAATGCACCTGCAAAGACAAAAAGTGCAATGACGACGGAGATTATGTTCTTAAGGATTCGCGCACTCATCTGTTGCTCCCATCTGGGTAAAGTCACAGAGCCATTTTCCTCCAAACTGCTTCTTCGGGCAGCCCATATAACAGTTCCCCCGCTTCTGATGGATGTTCTTGTAGTCTCCCGTGCAGGATGAGTACGGGTCAGCGCCGTTCTCCATATCGCAGTAAGGTGCGGTTACGAATTTGTTCTGTCCTCCCGAGACCTCGAGTTCGACTGTCCCTGATTCGTCCTGACCTGCTGTCGGGCTGTTCTTGAATCTGACAGATGCAAGTCTCGTGAGAAGCGGGTTGAACCCCTCCATACCTGCAAGGCTCTGGAGCTGTCCGTCAGTAATCTTTATCTTGTTTGCGAGATTACCGAACATCGAGACACGTTCGACCTGCTGCTGATAGTCATAGTTGTCTGCCGAGGTACCACCCCCTCCGCCCGAGAACATCTTCGGATATACAGAACGTCCGTCATACATTGCCCAGTCATCTACCAGAAGATAGAACTTCTCTCTGAGTGTCTTCTGCCTGAATGCACCGTACATCCTCTCGTGAAAGAAACCCCTCTGTGAATCCTGCATAAACCTCGACTGAATCTGCCATTTGTTCGGATTGCTCTCGTTTACGTGGATTGCAATACTTGCCGTTACCTCGACATACCCTTTGTTGTTGAACGGACTCGTGCCAAAGAGCCCGCCCCCGAACATATTGATGATATTGATGATGGTGTTGAGGAGTGACAGCTCTGTCAGTTCCTTGTTGTTTACCAAAAGGTTTGTCAGTTCATACTGTGAAAGCGAGAGCGGTTTGAACTCCTTCTTCGGATTTCTGTAATTGTATGCCGAATCGAGCGAGTGTGAATACCTGTCCTGTACGTCCTGTCTGATTGCGTCCTTTGCCTTGTTGATGAGCTGATTGTGCTTGCTCTGGGTTCCTCCGTTCTTGCTGTAGTCAGAAAGCTGGTATGCCGAAAACTCCCACGCCGCATATCTGACTACCTCCTGAGTCTTTATCTTTGCGAGGGCAATATCCAGAAGGACGTGTGACCAGAGGACGATTGCGACCATCGCAACTATCAGAATAGCCGACTCGACTATCGCAGAGCCTCTCTGGTTTTTGAGTTCCGTCAGCATAAAAAACCTCAGTGCAGAACAAGTCCTTTGGTAATTACGCCTAAGATATCGCTCGGGAAATTGATTCCTGATGCCCACGACATCCATGCCGAGAGAATCTTGCCGTCTCTCTCGCCGAATGCAATGAGCCTTGCCCGCCAGTACGGGTTGAAGAGATTCGGCTGCTCCTTCCATGTATAAGGCCTGTGGTAATATACCTGAGCGAGCGACATTGCATTGAGTCCCTTGAGAATACCGGTTGTCAGGACTCCCTTCTCTCCCATACGCATATCGATATTTGCCGAATATGTATCACCCATAATAGTGCTTCTGCGGTAAACCGGTCTCATCTTGAATCTCTCGGGGGGTTTGTTTAAAAAGCAGAAGGTAATCGGCTGGCCGAAATAGGTGTCCGGATTGTCGTGAGGGTTGAATGTTATGAATTTGGTAATCCCCTTGAACCCCCTGTGATTCTGGTCTGTATAGTCGACTTCTATTTTGGTTGTCCTTCCTGTCGTGCCGCCGTCGCTTGCAGGTATACATCCGCACCCTATACAGGAATCATATTTCATAAACTTGCTAAGCCTCTTGTGCTCTCCCATATTGTTTGCATCCCAGACGTATACATCGATATTCTGGATGCAGGGCATCCCGATGGTAAACGGCTGTTTGTCGAACGCCGCCAGATTTCCGCCGTCTGCAAGGTCGGATTTCATATACTGAGTCCCGTGTATATCCTGTTCGGGGTCCCCGTTCATAAACGTGGAATCTATAAGTTTGGTCTGTCCGGTGTGCTGTCCGCCTCCCAGCGAGGATATATCGAGTCCTCCGAACGAGATTCCCTCTCTCTTCGTCTGTGCCTTGTCATATCTCGAGGCATTTACCATCTCTGCGACATATCTCTTGTCCTTTGTATCCGGTTCGGAGAACACATTCGGTCTGGTAGCCTTGTTCCATATAAGACCATTGATGAGCGGGCTTATGAACGAGAGGACATTCCAGTTGAGTTCGTTGTCGTTCTTCTTCGTAAACTCCTCCGTAAATGTGAGCGCCATAATGTAGACTGCCGATTTCAGCAGGCTCTGGGCAGTTCCAAGTGCCTGATTCTGTGTCTGCAGAATACCTATGAACCCGCTCTGGGGGCTGATGAGCCTGTCGAACTGGTCGACGAGCTGGCTCATTGTAGTAACAAGGGAGTATACCGTCTGTGAAATTATGAGATTCGGATGCTCGAAACAGAGGGGGTTGCAGCAGAACTGTGAACAGCTGCAGCCGCATGAGCACATACAGCTCATAGCATAAATGTTGTAATTCATATCGTGGAACGAGGCGAGCGCGGCCTCAACCCATGTCAGATACGAGAGTAAAGACTGTAAGGCTATCATCCTCACATAATTTGCAATCATTGCCCTGTTGAGGTAGGAGATATAGTTGAGTACCCTTGCCTCCATAACCGCGAGCGAATAGGCGGTCGAATCTGCATTGTTCTGCAGCCTGATCTTCTCGTATACGGCATAACCCCAGAAGGCGGTCATAAGGACCGCGAGAGCCATTACAAGCATACCGACTGCGGCAAGGACTATCGCCTGTCCGTCTTCATCTCTTGCAAATCTGTGAAATCTTATAAACATCTGATTTCCTCAGTCCAGATTATCCTTGAAGATATTCGACTGCATCCTCATAGTATATGTCGACCAGAGCGGAATCATATAGATTCCGTAATTTCTGTTTAGGAAGTGAACTTTTCTGAGCTGCCAGAGGACACGGAGCAGGTTCTGGTCTTTGCTCCCGAAAAGGTATGTCGCCCAGCCGCCCACATTTATCCTCCCGCCGATCGTCCCTTCGACATCGGGGCTGTTGCTCCCCCTTATTACAGGCCTCTCGATTGCACCGGTAAGCTGAACCCCCGTTACTCCCGCCATCCACGCGGTATGAATCGTCCAGTTGGCAAACGGAATTATCATCTGATACAAAAATCTGACCGTAATGCAGAGTCTGTTGAAATCCCTGAGTTTCTTCGCCTCGTCTTCGGTATATTTGCTGCCGTCGGATTTGTAGACTCCGATATCGTCGAAGTCGACCTCTCCCCATGTTTTGTATGGCTCGGGCATCGAGTCGATCTGGCTCTTCTTCGGATTTACGATATACACATTGACTATACTCAGGTCGGGAATACCGGTCGAAATACCAAGTATCTTGTTCAGAAACTGGTCGAGCTGAAGTACGCCGCTATTCAGCTGATTGCCGGCATAATTGATGAGCCACATTCCTGCTCCCTGAATCAGGGATTGAAGGATATTAAACGAGGTATTCGTCTCCGTGATATTGGCTTTGATGATGTACATATTGGGAATAAGTGCCACAAAGGCGGCATTCATCATCTTGGAGTGATTTGCATTCCATACCACACCGGCGCGGGCTGCCTGATAGGCGGCATATTCGGTCTGGATTCTTGCCTGATGGAGCATTGCGAGCTGCAGAATACCGAGTATCATAAAGAGCATAAGCGGGACGACGAAGACAGTCTCAATCATAACCTGTGCATCATTGCTCCTGATGAAATTCTTTATTCCTCTCAGCATTCTCTTCTCTCCCGATTATACAATAACATAAATATTCTTCCTGTTGATATCCGTCATATGGACGGCCTGTCTCAGTTTGTTCCGGCATTGATTAATGCCGGCAGGTGTTTTCTTTTCAGGATTACTCTCCCCAGACTTTATCAATCACTCGCCTGATTTTCTCTTCGTAGGTTTTGATGAGTTCGCGACAGCCGTCGATGACTTTGCGCTCCGCTTCGATTCTGTCCACAATGCGCTGCTGGACTTCGAGGGGAGGGAGGGGGATTTGAAGATTTTCCATATAATCAAAGTTGACTCTTGGTAATTGAGACCCACCTAACCCCTGCATAACTTGTTGATTAAAACGGTCTGAACGTAATAAAAAATCAAGATACTCTGGAATTACATTTTTTTTTGATCTTAGGACATAAATATCAGTAGAACATATGCCTGCAAATTTTACCAAACAAACTTTGTTCAAATTTGGTCTAAGCTTTCCATATAAGATGTCGTTTTGCTTGAATACATTTTTTGAGCTTTTTATTTCTTCATAACGCGATAAAATAGAGCCAATTAAATTACCTGTATTAGATTCAATGTTTTCTAATCCTATATATTTGACTTCGCCTTTCATAGTAGATGGATCAATAGTATCAGTCACTCGAAAACACACCTCCCCCAGCTTCACCATCGGCCAACCATCTCTGAGTTCGTCTTTTTCCTCCGGATGTTCTGCAAGATACTGCTTGAGTTCCTCGTCCAGATAGCCTTGAATATCGGGTTTCCACGAATCCACCACCTGACGGCAGCCGTCAATCAGCTTCTGGTAGCCTTCAATCTCGGACACAATCTCGCGCTGGACTTCGAGGGGAGGGAGAGGGATTTTAAAATACTGAAAATCCTTAGCATAAACATGGGGCTGTCCCATTCCCTTTTGTAAGGCATAAAATTCATCTTGCTTACTTTTTAAGATTCTGTAGAGAAAATCAGAATCCAACTCTTCTTCGTTTATAGTTTGAATAGTTGTGCAATCAGATGCGAAAATTGGTTGTTTGAAATAATTTATAAAGCCTGCATAGGCACCAGAAGAACTAATAGTAATTGTTTTTCCATGACGATTTGCCTCATTATGAAAATATGCTGGCTCTTGACCTCCAGCTATTACAGGAATATTACCACCACATGTTTCTGCTTTGGTAATAGGTGTACCTTTCTTTATTACTGTTTTCTCCCATAATTCCACCATCGGCCATTTCTGGTGTCGTCTGGTTTCGGTAACCCGATACCGATCCCCGGTCAGGTTATATTCTCCGTTTTCAGCGAGTTTCTCTTTTTTCACCAGTAAAGCGCCGCAGGGTTTGCCGTCTGCATTAAATGTTTCCTGTTTGTTATTCCTTACCGCTTTGATATACTCTTTAATCACATTCAACGCATCTGGTAAGTCGTTTTTGTCAATTTCCCGCCGCTGGGCGCCAAGGTCAAAACCGTCGTTTTCGATCTTTATAAAAAGAATAGAATCGGTTTTTCTGGCAAGCTGTTTATCCATCAATAAAATTGAGGTCTTTACACCGGAGTAGGGATTAAAGACTCCCGCGGGAAGCGACACCACCGCGTAGAGATAATTTTCCACGAGCATTTTGCGAAGCTGTTTATATGCGTTGGCGCTCTGGAAAATAATCCCTTCAGGCACAATCACCGCCGCTCTTCCGGTGGGCGTGAGGTGCTCGGCAATGTAATCCACAAACAGGACTTCGCTTCGGTTGCTTTGCACACTGAACTTTTTATGAGGCTTAATCCCGCCTTTTGGTGTCATAAAGGGGGGATTCGCGAGGATCACGTCGGCGTATTCGTTCCAGCGGTCATCACTCGTCAAAGTATCGTATTCTATAATCTGCGGCCGAACAAAACCATGCAGATACATATTGACCAGTGAGAGCCGCACCATATCCGGGGAAATATCATACCCCTTGAAATTGGTAAGGATTTTTTTGCGTTCATCGGGCGTGAGTAAATCGCCGGGGATTTTCTTGGAATTTTCTTTGAGAATGTGTTTGTATGATGAAATCAGAAAGCCGGCAGTGCCGCAGGCCGGGTCTAAGATCGTCTCATTCTTTTGCGGATTTACAATCTGCACCATAAAATCAATAATGTGACGCGGGGTGCGGAACTGCCCTGCATCACCCTGACTTCCAAGAACTGAAAGGAGATATTCAAAGGCATCGCCTAAACGTTCCGAATGGTCGTATTTAAATTCATTAATTGTTTTAAGGAAAAGTTTAAGGGTTTCCGGATCGCGGTAAGGGAGATAAGCGTTTTTAAAAATATCACGGAACAATTGCGGAAGATTCGGATTACGGTTGAGCTTTACAATTGCCTCTGCATAGAGGCTGAGCATCTCGTGTCCGCCGATACGCGGGTCAAAGATTTTGCTCCACGCGTAACGTGCGTAATCTCCGGTAAAAAAGCCCGGCTTTCCTCCAAGTTCAACTGCTTCCCTGTCCATATCGTCCATGAATTTATACACGAGAGCAATGGTGATTTGCTCTACCTGACTTTTAGGGTCGGGGACTTTGCCAACAAGGATATCGCGGGCAGTGTCAATCCTGCGCTTTGTTTCATTATCTAACATTAAATCTCCTGTTGTTTCGTTGTGTCGAAAAAATCAACAATTTCCGACATATGGTGGGTGATATGTCGAACTTTTTAAAAAAAATCATCATTTGTTATATAAATTGAAGTTTTTGAATAATAGGAAAAGCGGCTCATTTATATAAAAGTGATGCCTGCCGATTTTTTCAAGTTTGAGAAACCCGCCTTCTACCAGTTGTTGAAGATAACTTGATGCAGTCTGTCGATGAATATTTAAGTCACGTTCGAGGTACTCGATTTTGGTATAAGGGTGTTTAAAAAGATTATTCAGCAAATCCTGCGAATAAAATTTGTAATTGTTTCTTATTTCCTGTTTATATCTTTGCATGAGCTTGTTCATTTCGCTAATCAGATATATAGTTCCCTTTGAGGTCTGTTCAACCCCTTGTAACATATAGATTATCCATTCTTCCCAATTATTTTTCTCCCTTACTTCCTGAAGCAGGCGGTAATAGTCTGATTTAGTATTGATTATGTAATTGCTCAGATAAAGAATCGGCAAATCCAGCAAGCCTTTCAGAATAAGATATAAGATATTGATGATCCTTCCGGTACGGCCATTGCCATCATAAAAAGGGTGAATAGATTCAAACTGATAATGAATGATTGACATTTTGATCAATGGATCCACAGGATGCAAATCATCATTATTTATATAAATTTCCATATTTTTCATCAATTCCTCAATTTCATCGTATGATTGAGGTGGAATATAAACAGTTTGACCAGTGGATGTGCTTTTTAATTCAGTGCCCGGTAATCTTCTGTACCCGGCATTATTTTTGACGATTTCATTTTGTATTTCCAGTATTATATTGCCGGTCAAAAGACCGTCATTTTTCACTCTCTCGAATCCCTTTTTAACAGCACTGGAATAGCGTTGAACTTCTTTTGCCGCAGGATTTGCAACGAGATTCTCAAATAAATCATTCTGATAAATCTCATCATGGGTTGTAATGATATTCTCTATGGCTGAACTATCTTTGGCTTCGAGCAGCGGAAGTGTACTAAGCAGAATATTGACATTAGGAATTGTTTTTGCGACACCTTTTAGTTCCGCCAGATATCTGTGTGCCTTTGCGAGTTGTTTGAGTATAGGTTTTGTTTCTACATCATACTCCGGAGGTAAAGGTTTTAAGGTAAATTTATCCATAATCTTACTCCGATTCATTACGCCACAAATTTATTAATTGTTACAAAATCTTTGATATATTCAGGAATAACTTTCCGAAGTTCTTCGGGTAATTTCATATAAGCCTCACCGTAGGGCGAAACATTCAAGAGGGCAAAATCCTTATTGTCTATAATAGCCCTGAATTCTGCGTCAACGATATATGCTTTAAAAACAGTTTTTGCATAAGTAAAATATTCTTCTTTTGGTAAGTACCTGCTGTCGAACTTATCAAACTCCTCATCCAGTAGTTCATTTTTTGTCTTAAAATAAGGAATCATGCCGAATATCTTTTCAATGATTTCCCTCATAGAAACACGACGGTCTATGTTAATTGACTTTCTAAGCTTTTCAAGAGTGAAATATTCTTCTGGTTTATCAAGAATATGTTTTTCAAGATATTCCATCAGTTCACTCCATTTACCTGCCTCTGCCTGCTCTTTAAGTGCTGGATGCTCAAGAACAGTCTTTTCAAATTTTTCGAAGTACATTCTGTCAATCTTCATCCCATCTGGTCCAACGATGTGCTGCTGAATACTGACAATATCATCACTTCTATTACTGTTGTACCCTCCGCTGAAAGAAGGGCTACTGATATTTGATACAGAAATCTTATCATTATTTATGTACGGAAGTTTCAGAACCTCGTCATAATTATATTTCTCCTCAAAATATTCACAGTTGGCAAAGAAATCGAATATCTTGAAGTGCTCTTTCTGTTTCTCTCCAATCTGAGTTTTCAATTGCGGGTCAATAATATCTGCGGCAAAGTTATATTTTCTTGTGCCCCGGCCTTTAATCTGGATAAAGTCCGTAGGTGAAAAGATGGGTCGCATTAAACAAAGGTTAAGAATGTCAGGGCAGTCATACCCTGTTGTCATCATCCCTACAGTTACACAAACACGGGTTTTACTGGTTTTATAGAATGGGTTAAAATTCGCGGTACCTGAAAGGCGATTGTTCGTGAAATTTATAGTGAACTGCTGGGCGTCATTAATTTGTGATGTAACCTGTATAGCAAAATCAGAGTTGTACTTCCCCGGAAACATTTGATGAGCCATTTCATTTAGAATCTGTGTGATTTTCGCCGCATGGTTCTGTGAAACGCAAAAGACAATTGTCTTTCCGATCTCACCGCTTATAGGATCTCTTAGAGCATTTTCCAGAAACGCCTGACAAAAAGCCCTGTTTGTGTTTTCAGAAAAGAACTTTTTTTCAAAGTCTTTATGGATATAGGTTTCTTCTACTTCCTCGCCTTCTTCATTTTGTGTAATAACCGAATACCCCTGATCAGAAAGCAATTGTGTAGTAATTTCTGTTCTCGCATCAACAACCACGGGATTTACGAGATAACCGTCTCTCACGCCGTCGACAAGTGAATAGCGGAAAGTAGGCTCGCCGTTTTCACAGCCAAAGGTCTTGTAGGTGTCGAGCAGAAGACGACGTTCGAGCTGTCGGGGGTCATTTTCACCGAGTTTTGCGATATCGATATGTTTCAGATAGTCCTTAGGTGTTGCGGTTAAGCCAAGTTTGTATCCTATAAAGAATTCAAAGACCGCTCTGCCGTTTTTCCCAATACTGCGATGGGCTTCATCCGAAATCACAAGGTCAAAATCGTCAGGTGCAAATAGTCTTTTATATCTGTTCTTTGATAAAAAAGTCTGAATAGTCGATACAACTATTTCTGCTTTCCGCCAATCGTCACGGTTTTCTTTGTAAATGACGGTTTTATAGTCGTTTTTGAGATAATCGGCAAATGCTTTATATGCCTGATCTTCAAGTTCAAGCCTATCTACCAGAAATAAAACCCTTCGGGCGTTCCCTGTTCGCAGGAATAATTTAATTACTGCTGCCGATACGAGTGTTTTTCCTGTACCTGTTGCCATTTCAAACAGGAACCGGTCTTTACCTTCCTTAACCGAGTTTTGAATCGATTTGACTGCCAGTATCTGATATTTTCTCAAAAAGCGGAGTTTGTTTTGTTCAATATAATTTTTACGGTTTTCTTCGTTGGTGTATGAAGGATCGCTCTGATAATCCGGTTTTTGTGTTAGGACGATATAATCTTCATTAACGACTTCTTCTACTAATATGTTTCTGTCTGGCTTAAAAGCAGAATATCCTTTTACTGTTTCAGGAGAAGGGAAACGGCTGATGATGTGAGGATTGCCTCTTTCTAAGTCCCAGAAATAGTGAATGTTCCCATTCGATAGGATAACAAAACGGCAATTTTGAGAAATTGCATATCTGCGAGCCTGCTCCTTACCAAAAAGCGGGTTTTTATCCTCTGCCTTTGCCTCTAATACAATAAACGGAAAGCCATTTTCATCGAGCAGAAGGAAGTCAATATATCCATTACTTGTTTTTTCAAAGTCTTCCCCGAACTCATTTAATTTCTCTTCGGTAAGTTTTACATTATTTTCGAGAAGAATATTTGCCTTGCCAGCTTCATTATCAAAGAAACGCCATCCAGCCTCTTCGAGGAGTTTGTTGATCTTTATCCGTGCCTTAGCCTCTTTTTCAGCCATAAATGAGCCTTTTATAATTCAGTTTGCTGGACCTTTTATTCGATTCCGTTATATCTGACATCGCAAACCAAAATATAACAATTATAGGAAATTTTCAACGGAAAGTTGCTGCCGGCAAAAGCAATATAAATATCTGAATATACCCCAAAATTTTGGTATTTTTAGAGT
>DYEF01000034.1 GCA_020725805.1 Bdellovibrio sp. | reverse complement strand
TACAAAGGAAAAAGACTTTGCAAAACAAAATCAGGGATAGTAAAAGAATATAGTGAGGCAGTTATATGAAAATCAATGAAGCCGAAAAATGTAACATTTTAATTTTGCAGAAATGTAACATTTTGACGTTGCAGTTACATGAATTTTTGGACATTTGAGTTTATTTGTTTCTAACAAGTTAATTAGAAATCGATTGCTATCCTCCCCAATTCATCTATCTTTACCGTCCTCCATTCGTAGTTTCCAGCTTTTATTGCTCTTCTCAGTGTATTCTGAATCCGCTCTCTTACTTTGTTTTGCGGTGGGCCGTCGAAGAATACGACCCTTTTAACCTTTTCTTTTAAGTTCATCCCGTCAAATATTACAAAGTCAACAGGGTCAAAGAGTGCTTTTACATCCTGAGGGTAATAACCGTGCTTACAGATTACCGGAACGGTCTTTTTAAGTAATTTTGGTAGCTCCCTTCTCGCCTTCTCCTGTGCCTTCTCCTTTATTTTCTCCTTCTCTTCCTCCAGTTTCTCCTCTAAATGTTCAATTCTTGTCTCTTCATCTCTTATTTCATCAAGCCAGGTTCGCTTTGCCTTCCCCTGATAGAAGAGTTTTAGTTCACTCAGCCTGTATATCTCGCCGCATACGGGACATATCACGAGAATTTTCTGGAATTCCTGAAAATTCAGTAAAATATCTTTATTCATAGCTTGCCTCCATAGTTGTCAAAGTCGATTTTTCCTCTCTCAACGGCATCTTTTATCTGCCTCTGATGTTCATTTAACCTCGAATTACCTGTCTTGATATCGATAAAGTACAGGGAATCAATATTCCCTTCTTTTGTGGAGAGACCACTAAAGACTATGTAGTCGATTGGCTCAAAAAGTGCACGGCAGTCCTTCCTGTCAAATTCAAAGCCTTTTAATGCCGGCGCAACTTTCTCCAGAATCTTACCAAGATTTGTAGATCTTGTTGCTACTTCTGACCTTTCCTGAAGCTTCTTTTTCTTCTTTTTCAGTTCGAGCCTTTTCTCTTCCAGCTCTTTCTTCTTCTCTTCAATAATCTTTTTGACGTTTTCAGGAACCGGACCATCCACATAAAACATAATTGCCTTGTGCAGAGGAAAAATATCTCCACTTGGGCACTCGGCGTATAGAGCCTTTTCGGATTTTAGTTGCTCAATCAGGTCTTTTTCCATTTTGTACCTCCTTGTCTTTGCCCTTTCTTTTGATTATGTCCTTAATTGAATATACATATCTAATCTTGCTATAAAAATTTTTCGTTTTAAGACTCTTGAGTTTGTCTGTTTCATTAAAATATCTGATAATTAATGCCGTTGCAAATGTCTCAGCCCAGTCTTCTGAGGGATGTTTGGTGGCATATCGGGATACATAATTCTCTGAAAAGGTTTTTGGTAGATTCTGATAAATTTTGTCTTCGTCATAATCCTTATTTACATCTCCGAATAATTTAATGAACTTTGCATCTTTTGCAACATATTCTTCAAATAAATGTCCGATTTCGTGAAATACGAGATACTGCCAGTATTTACTATATTCCGGATTGAAGCCGTCCCACCCGGTCTCCTGCAGATTAATATTCAGGACGTTCGTGTCTTCATCAAAGTAGCTCTCTTCCCTGTCCGAATTGGAAGATACAATCCTAACTCTTACTCTCTTTTTGAATTTATCCAAAGGCATTCCAACAAAATCACAGACAAAATTCAAAATCCTATTTATTTCTGGTTTAAGAAACTGAATGGATCTATTGACTACTGACGGATTCATTGCGGATTCAGAGACTCCTATTCTAAAATCCACATTTCTTGTTACAGGTCTCTTCGTTGTATTTTTCTCTCTCTCTCTTGAGTTCTTCGATGAAGACGTCGGTATCTACGTTCTTATCACAGAATATCTTCTGACCGACTCTGAGCCAGACATTTCTGAGGTCTCCGCCTGTAAATTCTATCCGCGATATTCTGTCGAGGTCAAATGTGTTGTGGTACTTCTCTGGCACTATATAGTTAAGGAGTCTTCTTCTGCTCTCAAAACAGGGCATATCGAATTTTATAAAGAAGTGCATCCTCCTGTTTATTGCCTTATCCCGAACCTCTTCAAAATTTGTAGACATAATGAGTATTCCGTCAAAGTCCTCTATCTGTTTCAACAGGACATTTATATGCGAAAACTCCCAGCTATGATTAAGCCTTTCTCTGCTCAGGATGAGTGAATCGCATTCATCTATAAATAAGACGGCATTCTCTCTCTTTGCCATCTTAAAGTATTCAACAATCTTCTTTTCGGTCATACCCACGAGCGGATTCATCAGTTTACTCAGGTTTAATTCAAGAAATGGCATACCAGCCTCTCCTGCGATTGCCCTTGCCGTGAGAGTCTTGCCTGTCCCGGGAGGTCCGAAGAAGAGAATCTTGATTCCCTTTCCGTAGGTCTGACTGGTGCCGAGGACGTCTTTGTAGAAAGAGTCTTTGTTTCTGATTATTCTGATGATATTTTGTATCTCCGGTCCTAGTCCTGCGTTCAGTATTACATCGGATAATTTTTCTTTCGGCAGAACCGAGTCGTTTTCTATGTTCGATTCGAATATTTCCGATTCGGTAAAGTATGAATCCATTGCCCTCTCTATGTCTGTTGCCGCATCTGTAATAAATCCGTCTTCGATTACATTCTTGCCGTCGAGGTTCATTCTCTCCAAGGCCTTTTTGACTGTGAGTTCTATATGTTCGAGACCGAAATTACCGAATCTCTTTGTAAATTCCTCGTAACCGGTACCGTCATAGAATCTGGAAGGTATCCTGTTTATCCAGAGCCTCTTTCTGGTCTCCTCATCGGGCAACTTAAATTGTACCGGTATGTAGGAATATCTGACCTTATCGATACCAAATCCGTCAATATTGAGTCTGTCTTGCGACGTTATAATAATCAGATTTTTTCTTGATTCCTGATATCTGGAGAAAAGGTAGTTTATCTTTTTGAGGTCTGAGCGGGTATTAATGTGAATATTCAGTATGTAATCTCCGTGGTAAGATGTCCTGAGATACTCTTCAAGATGCGGGTCTGACTCAAAATCAGACTCTTCAAGAAAGCTGAAATCCTCTTCAACGTCTTTTTTTTGCCTGTATTCAAGTATATCCCTTTTTAATTGTCTGGCTAAAGACCATATAACGAGCTGAATCTCTCTTTGAGTCTTTCCGTAAAGGAGGATAACGGGGAATTCTACCTCTTTTTTTTCCTGCAAAAGATTATTTGTCCTCTGTATCAGGTTAATTGCATCATATAGCTGGGTAGATGTTTCAGGATTTATATATTTGTCGAGAAGGGTAGTAATGTCTTCTGTCAGCGGCTCCTTAATGTCTTCCTGCCGTATTAGTTTTATGTTTTTGTCCCTGCCGGGAAATTCGGTCAGCCTGAAGTGTTTCAGAATAGAGTCACTAAGTCTTACGGAGGCGTTGTAATCTCCTGACGGAATCTGTTTTATGTTGATATTGACTTTGATGATATCTTTCCTGCTCAGTTTTGATTTTTCTGAAAACAGGGCTGTCCTGATATTCTCAGAGTCGTTATAGAATGTCTCAATTATCCTCCGGGCAGGTATAGTTGTATCTTCGTCTAATTCAAAATCTTCTTCGTCTTCATCTCCTCTTGACTGGACCTCCCTCTCTCCGAATTCGCATAAGAGATACATAAATGTCTTGAATTCGCCCGTGTTAAATCTGAATTTCTGAATCAGGTAAAGAACAGGAGAGTTCTTAGCAGCATAGCCGATATTCAGAATGTCATATATAATTTTTTCGTACTTTGTCAGTATTCTGTCGTATTTCCCGGTAATATTTATATTGTTTGCACGGACCCTTTCAAGAAATCTGAGGTATCTTCTGAAAAACTCCATAAGTTGAATATCGTTCTGTGGCATCTGAATCACTCTCTTTTTTTCTTTCTTTTCTCTCTTTTTCATAGTACACCTCCTTCAAACAAAGGGAAGAAATATTCCCGTTTTCACTTATCAATATAGCAGGTAAGATTGCATAAAATTTGCCGGATTTTTTTATTTGTGACCGTTTTTTCAGAGGGAGAGAGATGAATTTTGACAGACCAAAGATACTCAGAGAAAAAGTAGCGGAACCAAAGGCAAAGATATTTGCAAATATCCTCATTAATCTCTTTACCGACAGAGCAAACAGAATATATGTTAGCAAACTCAGAACAGAGCATAATTTGTCCGAAAGGACGATAAGAGGTTACTTTAAGGAGCTCAGAGAGATTATAACTGATGAATCGATGAAATTGGGAAGCAGGATGGATCTGATAAAGGCAAAGGATGAGACAAGAGGGGAGTACTGGTATCTCGGGACGGCTTCTACAGAATCAGATGAAAACGGAAATATAAAAACCAATAATCAAGCCATCGATAGTTTAAATAAGTTGCTGGTCTTCTATATGACAGAGAGATTTTTTGAAAGGTTTAAGGCAGAAAATCTGAAAAATGAAGCTGATATTATATATAAGAGCCTGCTGGATTCATTAAAATATAAAAGTGATATCAAAGATTTACTGGATAATATAGATAAGATCTTCTACTTTTTCAGATTTGCCCCCAAAGAATGTAATTCGAAAATTCTTCAAACTGTCATAGACGGAATTATAAATAAAAAGGTATTAAGACTCGAATATTTTGGACTGGGATATAAAAAACCGATTCAGGTTCTTGTTAAGCCTCTCTCAGTAATCTATTTTGAGGGATTATTGTACCTGCTTGGAAGTGGAGTTAAGAGGGGATACAGAGCCATCAGGACTTTTGCTGTCGACAGGATAAAGAAAGCAGGCTATACAGGTAAAAAATTCCACTATAATTACGATAATTTTAATCCCGAAGACCACATCAATAAGTATATCGGTGTAATGACAGCAGAGCACAAAACGAGATTTGAACTGATTTTTAAAAATGATACCGTCTTAAAAAGGCTGGTTGGAGAGCGAAAGTGGTTTGAAAATCAGAGCTTTGAGGAACTCGAAGACGGCAGACTCAGAATGAAGTTTAGTACATATCTGACTCACGAGGTAAAGAGGTGGATATTATCATTTGGAAATGATGTGAAAATAATCAAACCCCAAGGCTTTATATAAATATATAATCAAGGTCTAAAAGGGATCTGGTAGCTTAAAAGTGGTATGAGAAATTCTGGAGAAATTGTACCTGGCACCTTTTTGTAGGTACCTGACACCCTTTTTACATCCTTAAGGCATATAAATCTATTAGAATTCTGATTGAATTCGCAATAGAAAAGGGATAATAGTATATTCTATGCCGAAAGATGTAATTTTGATCCTCTCTTTCAAGGAGTAAATCGAATGCGTCTGATAATTGCGATTATATTTGCATTTTTCCTCTCTTTTTGTCTTGGAGAGCGGGAGTATAAATCAGAGCAGGTAAATCTGCCGGATGTCATTGACTTTGGATTTTCTGATACAGGTACTGTTGAGGGTGTAAAGATAAATGACCAGAAAGATAATATCATCGTCGAAAATGATTTTTATCAGATTGAGTTCGACAAGCGCCGCGGATATTTCAGTATAAAAACGCCTAAGAGTGTAATTCAGAACGCAGTATCCGAAGTCGTTCTGGAAGACGGGAGTATAATTGGTTCAAACGATAAAGACTTCACCAGAATACTCGAATCTGTGGCTCGTGAAGATGATGAGTATAAGATATCTGTTTTGTGCAGTTCGGAGAGCCTAAATATCGGTCTGAGAATTATTTTTTACATAGAGAGGTCAGGCCGGTTTCTGAAATTCTATATTCAGGCACTAAACAGGGGCGAAGATGTATTAAAGATCAAAAAATTACGCCCGCTAGTACTCAGGTCAAAGAAAGGGGGTGCACTCTTTATTGGTAATAATCCCCCGGAGCACAGGATACTGGAGAACGGCTCACACGGTTTTCTGGATTTCTATGTAAGACTTTTGCCCGGAGATGTAAAGGGTGACGGAATGGGGAGCATCTTCCCATTTGAAATGGAGGGGAATTCGGTCTCCAACTGGAATAACTGCGTAACTGATCTGAAAAGCAAGAGGGTAGCTCTCTCGGGGTTTATTACCTACGGGCGTTCGATTCCTATGGTAAATCTGAGCTTTGAGAGCGATTTTGCAAAGAGCGATTCAGAGGGGAGAACAGGTTTTACATACCTGTCACTCGATTGTCCGTATATACCTATAAGCCTGAAGGTCACAAAAGGTAAAGGTGCAGAATCAGAAGTGGCTTATGTCGACCTGATGAGTGATTCCTGTCAGGAGGCCCTTGAGCAGTTTGCATCAGAGATAAAGAGGTATCATAAAATTGTCCTCTGGAGTGAGAAGACTGATTCCGCTACCGGCAGAAAATACAGGGTTCCCAACGGATGGAACAGCTGGAGCGGAGGGGGTGGTTCGGGAGGATACGGGACTGAAATAAATGAAGAGCTCATACTTTCGAATCTCGAAGTAATGAAGAATGAATTCCGGGAATTCGGGATGGATTGGTTTCAGATTGACGACGGCTGGATGGTGGATAATGGAGACTGGTATTTAAATAAAAGCCGTTTTCCTGACCACGACGCAGATGGCAAAGTAATCGACTCATTTCAGTATATCAACAGCAGGATCTACTCTTATGAGATGAAGCCCGGACTCTGGATAGCAGGGCTCACCGCGTATAAGAGTTCAGAGTTATATAAAAATCATACCGACTGGTTTGCCCCGAAACTCCCGTATGCCTCAAATGAGTATCAGATACTCGATTTCTCTTTGAAAGAGGCGGTGGATTTTGTTTACAATACTTTCAAAAGGATAAAGGATTGGGGGTTTAGGTGGGTGAAACTGGATTTTTCTTATTGGGTAATGGCGGCAAGCTCTCTTAAGGATGAAACCATTACACCTGTTGAGGCATACAAGAGAGGGCTTTCAGCTGTAAGAGAGGCAATCGGAGGCGATGTGCACCTGTTGAATGTATCTGCCACCGGTCCGTCGGTAGGAATTGCAGACAGTGTGAGAATCACCCTCGATAATATGCCGGTCTGGGATGGAAAGACGAGTAATCTCTACGATATGGCGAATCAGGGGATAAAACCGACCATTGTAACAGCTGCAAGAAGATATTACTATAATCAGAGAGTCTGGATAAATCATCCGGATCTGATATTCTTCAGAAAGATGCCCGAAGAGAAATATAAAGCCCTCACCCTCGATGAGGCACGCTCGTTTATCAGTTTTGTCGGGATTACCGGCGGTATTGTCAAGATAGGTGAAAAGATTGCAGAGATGAAGCCTGAATGGATCGATTCAGTGCGAAGGGTCTTACCTGTTTTTCCGGTTAATGCAAGACCTTACGACCTCTTTCTGAGGGAGTTTCCGGAAGTTTGGGTGGGAAGGGTAAGTAATTCGGCTTTGCCGGATTACACTATCCTTGGGCTATTTAACTGGGGTAGAAACAGGGACCTTTCGGTTAATCCATTCGTTGAGATGGAGGATAAAGAGAGAGAGTTTAAGATAAAGTTCAGTGATATTGGTCTTGAGTCTGATACAGAATATCTCGTCTATGAATTCTGGGATGAGAAGTTCTATGGCATTTATAAGGACAGATTCGAGATTACAGTCCCGCCGCACAGGGCTATGATATTTGCGGTAAGAAAAAAGACTGATTTTCCGCAGATTTTAGGGACAAACAGGCATATCCTTATGGGCGCGGAGGAGATAAGCAAGTATGATTTCGATAGCAAGAAGAATATTCTTAGTTTTAAAATAAGGCTTTCCCAATCTCTGAATCCGGCTACCAGTTTTGAGCACAGAATTTACTTTTATTTGCCCGGAAAATATGAGGTTTTGAGTGTCAGTAGTGATGTCTCAGGTCTAAAGGTTGACTACAAAAGAGATGGGAATATCCTTTTACTGAAAGTAAAGCCCGATAAAAGTACAGAAGCAAACCTGATTCTGAAGTTTAAGTGAGGTTGAATAGGTTAATAATTAACAAGATTAATCCATAAACATAGGTTTGGTTACCAAAGCCGGAATTTGAGTTTACAAGTTTTTTTACTATAAAATTCAAAAGACCTGTTTGGGCATCAATAGAACAGAAAATTACCCGGAAAACTGTGGAGAAAACTGTGGAGAAAATATTAAATATCCTCAGAGAAAATCCTACTGTTACCATTAAGGAGTTGCAAGAACTAACAGGGCTTACAAGACGCGGTGTGGAATATAACCTTGCTAAACTTAAGCAAGAAGGAAAAATCAAATGAATCGGTCCAGACAAGGGTGGACATTGGGAAGTGGAGGAGAGATGAATTTTGAATTATATCCTGAAACCAGCTTCAAACAAACCTTTCTCAGACTAAAGAAAAATTGAAAGAGATTATTATAGATGAACTCCTTCACCTTCGTTATCCCAATCACGGAAAACTATTTAAGCTGCTTTTAAGAAACTATATTAAAGACCCCATATAGTTTGTAAGTAGAGTTGATTTGATGCTGGAAATTGCTTTTGCGAAAATGTGGTTTTATTCCCTCTTCAACACCACTACCTCTATCTTCCCTTTTAAGCCGTCGGCGAATTTCTTTGCGTCTGCCTCGCTCCCTACGATTTCACCATAGTGCATAGGTATTGCAATCTTGGGTTTGATATCAAGTGCGGCTTTTATTGCCTCGTCTGCTGTCATTACATAGGTGCCGGATACAGGAAGAAGAGCAATATCGGTCTTAAAATTCTTCATCTCCGGGATATAGTCTGTATCTCCTGCAATATAGATTTTTACACCCTTAACCTTAAATATGTACCCGACCCAGTTATTTGCCTTTGGGTGAAATTTTTTATTTGTATTATATGATGGTACTGCCTCAATTTCAATCCCTTCTATGGTAATCTTATCTCCGGGTTTGACTGTCTTTATATTCCCTTTCAGCTTCGGTTTGCAGTCTTCGGTTGCAACGATAACCGTTTCCTCTTTTTTTATCCTATCTATATCTTCCGGTGAGCAGTGGTCGAAGTGTTCGTGTGTGATAAGAATAATATCTGCCTTCTTTGCCCCGTCTTTTATCCTGAACGGGTCGGTATAGATAACCTTTTCACCATCAATTCTGAATGTATCGTGTCCGAGCCAGTGAATAAAGGATATATCCATCTTTTCACCTCCGTAAATGTCAGTTGTTAAGAGCATAAATAAAGGAAGAAGAAAGACGGGTATTCTTTTCATTTCCCCTCCTCAAAATAATCAGACCTGTGAGTCGTGCTCCTTCTTTTCGGAGAGGAGCTGGTATGCAATCTCTACGGCCTTTTTGATCTTCTCTTTTACCTTCTCCTCGATTCTGAGCTTGTTCATCAGCTTATTCGCCTTCTCTTCGAGAGCACGTTTTTCTTCTTCAAGCGTCTTTTTCTCCTCTGCGAACTGATTTCTCTCCATCTCAAAGGCGCTTTCAAGAGTAGCTTTGTCATCCCTCATCTGGTTGAGGTCGTCTTCGAGAGCCTTCTTGTCGGCTTCCATATGAAGCATCTTCTCCTTGAGGTCGGAGATGCTCTTTTTGAGGTCCTCTGCCTCGAACTTGAACGGGGCCAGCTCATTTACCTGTTTCTGAAGGTCGTTTATCTTCATCTCCAGCTCTTTGATAACGGTATCTTTGGTCCTGATGAGTTTTTCGAGCTCTCCGGCCTTACCTTTTGTTTCCTGAGCATCTTTGCGGTGAGACTCTATCTCATTCTGAAGGGTCGCGATCTGTTCCATAAGTCCGGCGAATCTCTCATCGGATTCCCTGTCCTTTTTCTCCATCTCTTCCTGAAGCTTATGAATCTCTTCCTGCTTGGATGCAATCTGTGTGAGCAGTTCGGTCACCTGTGAATCCAGTTTCTGTCTCTTTGAGACCTCCTCCTGAAGTTCCTTCTCCTTCTCTCTGAGTCTGTTGTTGAGTTCCTGTGTGGCTGCAGAACCCGAGGATTCCTTTGATTTCTGTGTCTGTCTGAGCTCTTCGATCTGCTTTTTGAGTGTATTGATTTCAGAGAGAAGATTTTTATTCTCCTCTTCCAGAGTCTTTACCCGCTTGTCGTCAACGGATTCTCTCCCTTTGGGTATTACTACCTTCTCCGGCTTTTTCTCCTCTTCCTCGAGCGGTACATCGGTTATGTCTCCCTTGAGGGATTCGAGTTCTTTATCAATATCGGAGGTCCCTGAGTCTATTGAAATATCATCTGCTGAAATTCCGTCTTTTTTGAGTTCGTCCTCGATGGAGATATCAAGAGCGGCATCATCTGAACTCGCAACCGGCTCTTTTATGTCTTCGAAGGCATTGTCGAGTGCGCTCAGGTCGTCGTCTTTGAAGATATCGCTTTCTGACTTGCCAGAGTGTTCTTCTGCAGGTGCCTCTTCTACAACCAGATTGCTCAGGTCTTCCTCAGACAGATTGATTTCCTCTTCTTTCGGCTCCTGCGGCTCTTCCTTGATATCCACATCGTCGAGTGAGAGCTCTATCTCCTCTTCTGCCTGTCCGGCGGCGTCCGGAAGACCTATGAGGTTTTTGATACGTTCTATCAGTTCCTTCGGTTCGAATGGTTTAATCAGATATTCCTCTGCGTGGGTCTTGAGCTTTTTATGTTGTTCAAAAGTCTCAGGTGTGGCCTCACTTGAAATCAGAATTAGTGGTATGGATTTGAGTTTGTTGTCTTTCTTCAGCTTGTTACAGATGGAGTAGCCGCTTGTCTCGGGGAGCTCTACACAGAGGACGATCAGGTCTGTCTGATTTTTTTTAATAAAGTCAAGGCCATCATCCCCGTTCGGAAATATATCTACCTCGAATCCCTTTTTTGTAAGTTCGCTTTTTAATATGTTTGCAAAATCTCTCTCGGCCTCAATCAAGGTAATATGCTTTGTCTCTGCCATAAAATTTATCCTTTCTTTTAACAAGAAATTAAGTGGGTAAATAATATGATAACTTGCCTCCGTTTGTCAAACCTAAAATATATGTAATAATATACCCGAAATATTTAGGAATAACCCTAAAAGGTGCAGTCCTCTTTGCTTTGGGACTTCAGTTCTTCATCCTTTTGTATATAGCGCTATCCTTTCTACGGTCTATGGACCGCTGACTGCGGATCGTGGACTCATTTTGTGGATTGTTGATTGTGGATTGTATCGTACTTTCGCTTTCGCAGACTTGAATGTGGTGATATTTTCTGCTATTGTGCAGGTTCCGAGTGAGGTATATATGGATTTTAAAGATTTTGAGGAGTTTATTTCGGTAGCTCAAAGGCTATTTTATGAAGGGAAGGAATTTGTTGTCTGCACTGTTATTGAAAGCAAAGGGTCATCTCCCCAGAAGGCTGGTTCCAGAATGATAATTACATCAGATGGTGAGTCTTTTGGTACTGTCGGCGGCGGAATTGTTGAATCTGATACTATTGAGAAGGCAAATAGTATGATAAAAAAGAAAGAATCGGTGTATGTATTACATTTTGAATTAAATGAGAGCGGGAAAGGTGTATGTGGTGGTTCTATGTCAATATTTCTGGAGGGATTTTATTCTAGAAGAAGGGTTGTTATATTTGGAGCCGGGCACGTATCTGAGGCTGTCTGTGATGTGCTCAAAAGACTAAATTACCGTATTTCTGTTTTTGACAATCGCAATGAAAGACTTGATCTGCCTGCATTTGAGGGGACGGATAAAATATGTGCTGAATATTCTGAGCTCGATAAATATGTTGCCGTCAGTCACGATACTGATATTCTTGTTATGACTCCCAATCACGAATATGATTTTCTGGTTGTTAAAAAATTATTGAGAGAGAATTTTGGGTCGTTAGGACTTCTGGGCTCAAAGAGAAAGAAGGCCGAACTCGTCGGTTTTCTAAAGAAGGAGGGTTTTAGCGAGGAGGAGATTTCTAAAGTAAGGGTTCCGGTAGGACTTGAGATCGGTTCGAGGACTCCCTACGAGATTGCAGTATCTATTGCGGCAGAGCTTATAAGGATGAGGTCTGATAAAAAGTGAGATTTTCTACTATCATACTCGCAGCAGGAGAGGGGAGAAGAATAGGGATTCCAAAGGCTATCCTGAATGTAAATGGTAAGAATCTTGCTGATATTCAATACGAGTTTTTTAGTTCATTTAATATCTATGAGATTAAGATTGTCATTGGTGCAGAGGCAGAGAGGGTAGGAAGGTTGCTTGAGCACAATGAGTCATTGGTTGTAAATGAGAGGTATAAAGATGGTCAGTTTTCATCGCTTATAAAAGGGATAAATTCACTAAATTCTTGTGAAGGGGTGCTGATTATTCCTGTTGATGTCTATCCTCTTGAAAGAGAGGTCGTTCAAAGGTTGCTGTCGGAGTTTGAATTAAACTTCGATGCTATTATTCCCGTCTTTGGCAAAAGAAGGGGCCATCCTGTAATCCTTAGTTATGAATTTGCAGGAAGATTGACTGATTATGATGTAATTAATTCAAGGCTCGACCATATTCTTAAAGGCGCATATGTCAAGACAGTGGCGGTAAACAGCCCGTCCGTTTTATACAATATAAATGAGGCTTCTGACCTTGAGGAAAGGCTCTGAATACCTGATTGTGCCTCTAGCTAATAATAATTTTTATCTTCTTGTTTGTTTTTGCAAAAAATATGAATAAGATCGGATAATCATGAGATAAAAAGGGGAGTTTTGACTAAACGGACAGCTCTTCCCCGTAAAGGCTGATTGTCCGGGCATTTATTATGCATTTATTTGAATAACTGTATGGACAAACCTGTATTTAAATGATAAACTTGCTGGTAATATGTGTTTGGTATGAAACTATCCAAACAACCATTATCTTAGGAGAGCATATATGAAAGAAAAAAGAAGATTTTTACTGTTGCTTGTAGTTTGTATATTCACTCTGATATCAAATTCAGTATTTGCTGCTGGAAATCTCTTTTATGTCTATAACCCTCTTGGCGGTTCAACCGGCGGCAGACTTTATCTATCGGGTATTTATGATAATACCTATGTAGAGGTCTGGTCGCTGGATAATCCAGCCTTTCACTGGGGACCAATTCTAATAGGCAGGAGTTCGCTAAAAATTGTCACTTTACCGGTTGGACATTACAAGGTTCGCTCTTATAAATATCCAATCGTTGCTCAGATGGGAGGAGGAGCTGCCTTCTTTGCCCACGAAAACTCGGGGACAGTATTTTATTCAACGATTGACCCCAAGATAAGGGTTGGAAAAGAGTTCTTCTTCTTTGCACCGGTTGGGGATGCCACAAGGACCGAGACAATCTATGTGGCAATCGGATACGAGGCCTCCACGACAGGTGCCCAGTGTAATACCTCTGCGACCAATTGTACCTGCGGTGTCTGTATTATGGATGAGAGCGGAAATATAAGAGGCCAGTTCAATCTTGCTCAGGGAGAGTTCAGGGATGTAAGGGCATTTATAGGTTTCCATGATGTAACATGGGTCAGGAGTGTCGGAAATGTTGCCATTGTTGCGTCAGCTGTAGATGGTTATGACGTGAACCCCTCCGAGAATGGAACGGACACAGGTAAGACATTCTACTGCCCTGTAATGAGACTTGCTGCGAATGGCGGAGATATTGCTGCGTTTTCGTTTGAAAACAACACGAATATTGCTATTTTTGATTATAATAACATATGTGCCGGAAAATATCTTAATATTGCCTCATGTTCGGGTTGTGATGCAAACGGCTGTTGTAATAACCCCTGCTATAGAACTCTTGCTGCAAATGAGATTTATTTCAGGAACAATCTTGGTGTTGCAGGTGCAACACGCAATTACAGGATTACATCGGATAAAAATATAAAGGTATGGTGCGGGGATACTCAGGGAGGGACAACTATTGCATATATGGGAGATGATATTGCACAGCAGCTGGATAAAGGCGGGCTTGATATAATCTTTCAGACACAGAATCTGGGTGCAGTTTTGTTTGCTATGTATGACAATACTACTGTTACAATAACAAGAGTTTCTGGAACCGGGACCGTACCACCTTCACCTCAGGTATTGAACGCAGATGGTTATATTGATTTTCTCGCAGCAGGGTACAGAAATACTGCATATCGTGTGCAGTGTGATAAGCCCTGTGTTGTGCAGACAGGTGGTGGCGATGCCTTTGACAACTTCCAGTTGCAGCTCAAGGCTATGCCTGATATTGATGCCGATGGAGATAATATAAGTGATATTCACGAAGGTAGATTTAATATTCCTCCAACGGATACAGATGGAGATGGTACTCCTGATTATCTGGATACAGATTCCGATAATGACACCGTTTTAGACAGTGTTGAAGTGGGAGATGATGATTTCTTAACATTGCCGTTTGATTCGGATAATGATGGAACCCCGGATTACAGGGACCTTGAATCGGATGGAGATGGAATCTCTGATACAATAGAATATAATGTTACAAATGCCCAATGCGTTTCGGGAGCACCACTCTGGGACTGTGACAATGACGGCAAACCTAATTTTGCTGATACAGATTCGGATGGGGATGAAAAAAGTGATATTTTAGAAGGGACAGGTGATGTAGATTGTGATGGTAATCCGAATTATCTTGATATAAATGATTTTGATGGACCCTGCGGTGACCTTGATAATGATGGCGTGCCGAATGGTGCAACCTCCGGAACACCAGCCTGTAACAACTGGGTCCTGACGGCCAATTGCACAACGCCGGGAGAGAGATGTATTTGTTACTGTTCTTCTGCTGATATTGTCGCCTGTATGGACCCGAATGACCCGGATTCGGATAATGATAATATTCTGGATGGCTATGAGGTGGGAGCAAATCCTTCAAACCCATTCGACCATGACAATGACGGAACTCCTGATTCACTTGATCAGGATTCAGACGGTGATGGTCTGACAGATATCTTTGAGAAGGGGAATAATGTACTCAATCAGCCACCTCTGGATTCAGACTATGATGGAGTATACGATTTTCAGGATAACGATTCTGACAATGACCAGATTCTGGATAGTGTTGAATATAATGTCTCTTCTGGGCAGTGCGCAGGACCTCTTACTGATTGTGATAATGATGGAATTCCTAATCATCTGGATGTGGATTCGGATGGAGATGGTAAAGGAGATTACCTTGAGGGAGTTGATGACAATGATGGTGATGGTGCAGTAAATTATATGGACGAGGACGATAAGGATGGACCTCTTGGTGATCCTGATGATGACGGTCTCTCCAATCAGGCCGAACAGAATGCGACTACAGATACTCATAATGCTGATACAGATGGAGATGGAATAAATGATTATTATGAAGTATGTCCATCTGTGGGACTCTGCAACCCTTTAAATCCGGTTAATACCGATGGGGACGGTACAATAGATGCAAGAGATGCTGATTCTGATAATGATGGATTACCTGATTCTGTTGAGAAAGGAAATATTTTTATAAATGAGCCCCCAAAAGATACAGATGGAGATACTGTTCCTGATTTCAGGGATACAGATTCTGATAATGATGGAATTCTGGATTCTGTAGAGGGGAATGTTGATACGGATGGAGACGGTATTCCCAATTATAAAGACTGGGATTCTGACAATGATGGAAAGTCCGACCAGTTTGAAGGGACAGGAGATTCGGATGGGGATGGAATACCGAATTACAGAGACTCCAACGACCTGGATGGCCCATCTGCAGATGCCGATAATGATGGTTTGACAAATGCGGAAGAAGATGCGGCTGGCTCCAGTAAAAATAATGCAGATACTGATGGTGACCATATTGGTGACAGGTTTGAAATATGCCCGACCTCCGGCCCCTGTAATCCCTCCAATCCGGTAGATACCGATGGTGATGGGACCAGGGACTTCCTTGATACAGATTCTGATAACGATGGGATATCAGATTTGCTGGAAAGCGGGTTACCGTCAGGCGCTTATAATTATCCACCAAGGAACTCTGACGCGGATGGACAGTATGATTTTAGAGATACAGATGGAGATAATGATGGGATTCTGGATAGCATAGAATACTCTGCTTCAAATGGGCAATGTGGTGGATCTGTCTCAGATTGTGATAATGACGGATTCCCCAATTATATAGATTCGGATTCCGATGGAGATAGCAAACCTGATATAGTTGAAGGGACAGGTGATTTGGATAGCGATGGGAAACCAAATTATCTCGATATAAATGATAATGATGGACCAGATGGTGATCTGGATGGGGACGGACTGAAAAACAATATTGAGATTTCAATAGGAACAAATCCAAACGGGGGTGATACAGATAGTGATGGTATAAGTGATTATTATGAAGTCTGTAAAAATTATACGAACTGCAATCCCTATGATGTATCTGACAGAGACAACGATGGTGTAAAGGATTTTGCCGATTCTGATTCGGATAATGATGGTATTCCTGACTCTGTTGAATACGGAAGATCTCAGTCAGGTCAGTCCCCGGTTGATATTGATGGTGATGGTACTGCTGATTTCAGGGATCTGGATTCGGACAATGATACGCTCTCAGATAATCTTGAATATTTACCGAACTTTTCATTGTGCACAAATCCTGTCTGCAATACACTCTACCCGGATGCTGATAATGATGGGACGGCTAATTTCAGAGACTATGATTCAGATGGAGACAATAATCCCGATGTCTTTGAACTGACGGCCGATATAGATGATGATGGAATTCCGAACTGGCTCGATGGTTCTGATAATGTGGAGTGTAAACCCGGTGATACACTCCCATGTCCGGGTTCAAGCATTGGGGTTTGCAGACCTGGAGTAAAACTCTGCATCGATTATCACTGGTCAATAGAATGTTATGGAAAGATAGATCCACAATCGGAAATCTGTGATGGGCAGGATAATGACTGCGATGGAACGACAGATGAGGCAGATTCTGGTGGGCAATTATCTATTCCTTGCGGTTCTGATATCGGGGAGTGTAAGAAGGGATTATATATATGCATAAACGGGCAATATACGACCCAGTGTGTCGGTGAAGTTCAACCCTCAGAAGAGATCTGTGATGGACTTGATAATGACTGCGATAATGCAGTTGATGAAGGCTGCTCGTGTATAAATGGTCAGACAAGGAACTGTGGACTCAATATAGGTGAATGCAGGTATGGTACTCAGACCTGTACGAATGGCAATTGGGGTTCTTGTGAAGGTGGTATTAATCCAGTTGCAGAGATTTGTGATAACAAAGATAATGATTGTGATGGCCAGACAGATGAAGAGCTGACAAGAAATTGTGGAACGAATATAGGTGTTTGTGAGTTTGGTATTCAGACCTGTTCGGAAGGTGTTTGGGGTAATTGTACAGGTGGCATTAATCCAGGGCTTGAGATATGTGACGGGCTTGACAACGACTGCGATGGACATACTGATGAAGAGCTTACAAGGACCTGTTCTTCTAATGTTGGTGAATGCCGTCAGGGAATACAGACCTGCGTCGGAGGTGCGTGGGGGCTCTGTGAAGGAGGTATTTTACCATCGGAAGAGAAGTGTGACGGAAAAGATAATAATTGTGATGGTACGACTGATGAAGGTTGTACTTGCGTTTCAGGGAATACTCAACCCTGTGGCTCGGGTATTGGCGAGTGCAGGCAGGGAATACAGACCTGTCAGGAGAACGGACAGTGGGGCCCCTGCGTCGGTGCAACAAATCCTGTGGTAGAAATTTGTGATAATAAGGATAACGACTGTGATGGATTGACAGATAACGGACTTTATCAGCAATGTGGTAGTTCCAACGTTGGTGCCTGCAGGTATGGTATTCAATACTGTACTGCAGGAGTCTGGGGTAATTGTATTGGCAATATCGAACCAGTTACAGAGGTTTGTGATAATATTGACAACAACTGTAACGGTCAGATTGATGAATCGCTTTCAAGGGTCTGCGGGACAGACATCGGAGAATGCCAGACGGGTGTTGAGGTCTGCTCCAATGGTATCTGGTCGGCCTGTACAGGTTCCATAGGTCCACGTTCTGAGATCTGTGACGAGCTTGATAATGACTGCGATGGAGAGGCTGATGAAGGACTTACAAGGGTGTGTGGCTCGAGTATTGGTGAATGCCGGACAGGTATTCAGACCTGTGTCGGTGGTAATTGGGGGGATTGTGTTGGAGAGGTTAAGCCCGTAGCAGAATTATGTGACGGGCTTGACAATAATTGTGATGGGACTATTGATGAAGGGTGTGAGTGTCAGACTGGAACAAGCAGGCCTTGCGGATATACAATGGGTATTTGCAAACAGGGGACGCAGGTCTGTGATAATGGTGTTTGGGGTGCGTGTAGTGGGGCAATCTGGCCTGAGCCGGAGGTCTGTGACGGACTTGACAATGATTGTGATGGTATTATTGATAATGGGCTCTTCAGACCCTGTGGAACAGATATAGGAGAGTGTGTTGCGGGTACGCAGCAATGTATAAACGGTCAGTGGAGGGAATGTGTTGGTTCGGTTGGTCCCGTTGTTGAAATATGTGACAATAAAGACAATGATTGTGATGGTCAGGTAGATGAAGGTGATGATGGGTTACCTCTTTATATGGAGTGTGGAACTGATATTGGAGAATGCAGGAAAGGTAAGAGAATCTGTACGGATGGAGTTTACTCATCAGAGTGTACAGGCTCTATACAGCCAGTGACTGAGGTTTGTGATACAAAAGATAATAACTGCAATGGAGTTACTGATGAGGGTTGTTCCTGTATCGACGGCCAGCAGAGGTCCTGTGGAATAAATATTGGCGCCTGCCGTCAGGGTACCCAGTGGTGCTCCGATGGTAAATGGGGTCAATGTTTAGGTTCAATTGAGCCCCAGCCTGAGATATGCGACGGACAGGATAACGATTGTGACGGGACTACCGATGAGGCAGATACAGGTGGGCAATTATCAATTAAGTGTGGTTCAGACATAGGTGAATGCAGAAGCGGTTTCAGATATTGCATAAGCGGTGTTTATACGCCGGAATGCATTGGTGAGATCAAACCGGTGGAGGAGATCTGTGACGGTAAGGATAATGACTGTGATAATGCAACAGATGAGGGCTGTAATTGTATTAATGGTCAGACGAGAAATTGTGGAACAAGTAATAATGGTGAGTGTAAGTTTGGAACACAGACCTGTGAAAATGGTCAGTGGGGTCAGTGTGTTGGGAATATCGAGCCCGTAGCAGAACTATGTGATAACAAGGACAATGACTGTGATGGATTGACAGACGAGGACCTTACAAAGGAGTGCGGGAAGAATATAGGAGTCTGTAGATACGGGTATCAAAGGTGCAATGCTGGAGAGTGGGGAGCCTGCACTGGTGCTGTTGAACCCTCAGAAGAGATATGTGACGGACTTGACAACGACTGCGATGGATTCGTAGATGAGTCACTTGTAAGAAACTGTTCAAGTAACATAGGTGAATGTAAGGAAGGTACTCAGAGTTGTTCTGGTGGTATATGGGGGAGTTGTATAGGTGGTGTATTACCTCAGACAGAGATGTGTGACGGGCTTGACAATAATTGTAACGGAACTACAGATGAAGGCTGTGATTGTACTCCGGGACAGACCCGCGCATGTGGTTTGAACATCGGAAAGTGCAAACAGGGTTTGCAGACCTGTACCGGTGGTAGCTGGAGCAACTGTGATGGAGCGGTAAATCCTGAGCCCGAGATCTGTGACAATGAAGATAACGACTGCGATGGTTCAACAGATGAGGGATTGGTTGTTGAGTGTGGAGATTATAATCTTGGTGTCTGCAGAAAGGGATTTTCTACCTGTTCGTCAGGTCAGTGGACCACCTGTATAGGTAAGGTCGACCCATCTAATGAGATATGTGACGGGCTTGATAATGATTGTGACGGTGAGATCGATGAAGCCCTTTCAAGAGAGTGTGGTTCAGCAATAGGTGAGTGTAAGATGGGAACACAGGTATGTTTTAACGGGTCGTGGAGCAATTGCAGTGGAGATGTAAAACCATCTGTTGAGATATGTGATGGAAAAGATAACGATTGTGACGGACAGACCGACGAGTTTTTAACAAAAGTATGTGGCTCTAATATTGGTGAGTGTAAGATGGGACTTCAGACTTGTGTTGCCGGCGATTGGGGGAACTGTGAGAATGAAATACCAGTATCACCTGAGGTCTGTGACGGAAAAGATAATGACTGTGATGGTATAGTAGATAATGTAGATGGAGGATGCGCCTGTTCCGTAAATGGTGAGCAGAGGGCTTGTGGGTCCAATGTTGGTGAATGCAAAGCAGGGGTTCAGACCTGTATTGGTGGACAGTGGAGTGCCTGCGAGAATATGCAGGGACCATCTGTAGAACTATGTGACGGACTTGATAACGACTGCGACGGTGAGACCGATGAAGATATATATCAGAGTTGTGGTTCTTCGGTTGGAGAGTGTATGCAGGGAATTTCTTATTGTGTAACGGGTAGATATACAGATTGTTTGGGAGGAAAGAATCCGACTCAGGAGAGCTGTGATGGTAAGGATAATGATTGTGATGGTCTGGTTGATGAGGAGTTAACTATTGTTTGTGGTTCAAACATTGGTATATGTAGGACGGGATTGAGGACCTGCTATTTTGGGGTATGGGGAGCCTGTGTCGGGGAGATTGGTCCTCAGCCTGAGGTGTGTGATGGGCTTGACAACAATTGCGATGGAATGGTTGATGAAGGTTGTGAGTGTATTAATGGTAACACGCAACTCTGTGGTACAAATGTAGGAGAGTGTAAACAGGGCATTCAGGTCTGTTCTAATGGTCAATGGGGACCTTGTATAGGTGAGACAAAACCGACTCCTGAGGTGTGTGATGGCAAGGATAATGACTGTGACGGAGAGGCAGATGAGAATCTTACTGTACCTTGCGGTACATCCGTTGGAGAGTGCAAGTCAGGATACAGGAAGTGTATAAATGGGATATATACAAATTGTATGGATGAGGTTGGTCCTCAGGAGGAAGTATGTGATGGCAAAGACAATGATTGTGATGGCTTTGTTGATGAATTCCTTACAAAGGAGTGTGGTCTTAACATAGGTAGTTGCAAGATGGGATTGCAGAGCTGTAAAGACGGAGTTTGGGGTGATTGCATAGGTGCAATTAACCCAAAGGATGAGGTTTGTGGTGATGGGTTAGATAATAATTGCAACGGAAGTATTGATGAAGGGTGTGCCTGTAACGACGGTGAGACACAGCCCTGCGGGACAGATGAGGGTGAATGTCAGAAAGGGGTTCAGACCTGTGTTAATGGCCAGTGGGGTGTTTGTGCTGGTGCAATAAATCCAACAGCAGAGATTTGTGACAATAAAGATAATGATTGTGATGGAGAGACTGATGAAAATCTATACTCCAAATGTGGTTCTGATATAGGTGAGTGTAAGAGTGGAGTTAGAGTGTGTAAGAGCGGGGTATGGGGTAATTGCCTTGGGGAGGTTGCACCAAATAGTGAAGTCTGTGACAGTCTTGATAATAACTGCAATGGTGAATATGATGAAAATATTACTGTGCCCTGCGGCACAAATGTAGGTGAATGCAGAATGGGTATCTCAACCTGTGTTGGAGGGAAGATAGGAGAGTGTATAGGTGCTATTGACCCTGTCCCTGAGGTATGTGATGGAAAGGATAATGACTGCAATGGATTGACCGATGATAATCTACCAGACTGCATCCAGCCCGACGGCGGGACAGATGGTGGAGAGGATGTCGAGGTTTCTGATGCTGGCAGTGATATCTCTGAATCCGATGCTCTGCCAGATATTATCACGGATGCTTTGGAGACAGACGTTGTAGAGGATGCAGTTTCAGATGCTGTATCAGATATAACATCAGATGTGGCAGAGGATATTTCGGATGTAACGGTTGATATTATCATCTCTGATGTAACACAGACAGGTGATACAGGTGCCGATACTGGTGTGATTAATATTGATGGCGGTAGCAGGCCGGAGCTTATAGGCAGGGTTATGGGAGGAGGCTGCCAGTGCTCTGTAATGGATGAGACAGAGAAGAGTGAGGAGAGTCCGGCAGAGTTACTGACCATATTCATACTCGGACTCTTTGTGTTCATCGGAAAAAAGAGCAGGAGGTTTCTTTGGCTTCTGGTCCTGATGGCATCACTTCCGCTCTATGCACAAACGGTAAATACAAACCGTCTGATATCAACTGTTGATTCGAAAGGCGTTATAATTACAGAAGCAGGAGAGATTGCTGAGAGCAATAATCTGAATATGGGCTTCTATCTCTTCTATGTGAAGAGCCCGCTTGTCTTTATAGATGAGAATCACAATAAGGTTGATGACCTCGTGGATTACAGGCTGGATGCTGACCTCTTTGCCAGTTATTCTTTTGCTCCGTATTTTGAGGCGGGGCTTGTGCTTCCGATGGCACTCTTTCAGAGCGGAAAGAGCGGTCTTTATGAAGGTGCAAGGACAGAGCTTTCTCAGGGAGGACTCGGGGATATTTGGCTGATTCCAAAACTTAGATTTCTTTCACAGACAGAAAAGGTATTTGGGAAGAAGACTTATCCTGTCTCGTTTGGCTTTATACCTGCAATTATTCTCCCGACAGGCGATGAGAAAAATATGCTCGGTGAATCGGGAGTGGCATTCTCTCCGAGGTTTACACTCTCGAGGGTCTTCCCGTTTAAGATGATGCTCGCTCTCAATCTCGGTTATACATTCAGGGATAAGACGAGGCTCGGGGAGAAGCTCTACCAGATATATGACGATGAAATCATTTACAATGTGGGTGTTACCTATCCTGTAATGATTAAGGGGAAGGAGCTGATACTTGGTTTCGACCTATCCGGTGCCACGAGCGCAGTATATCCGTTTCAGTATGAGGAACAAAATCCGCTCGAATGGCTCCTCTCTTCGAAATATTTCTTTCACAACGGAATAGGAATCGTTGGAGGTGTCGGAGGAGGGATTCTGCCGGGTTATGGTTCTCCGCTCGTAAGGGCGATGCTGGGAATTCTCTTTGCAACTGACAGGATGGAGCCGTCAAAACCGCAGGTTGTTGAAAAGGTTGTAGAAAAACCAAAAATAGTGGAACCTCCAAAACCTGTTGTGAATACAGGTAAGATAAAAGGAGTTGTTTATGATGAGGATAGCAGGGAGCCAGTGGGTAATGCTATCGTGAGTGTTGAGAAGTCAGGTCTTCCGGATATAGCCACAAAGAAGAACGGAGAATTTGTAACTCCTGAAATAAATGCGGGGCTATATAACCTCATAGTAAGCAGAGAAGGTTATTTTGAAAAGAAGGCAAGTGTGCAGGTGACTAAAGGCGGAGTCACAAGTCTGAATATATTACTTAAAAAGAAGATTATTCAGGGGTCTATTATCGTTCAGGTACTCGACGAAAAGAGAAAGAATATAAATGATGCTGAGGTGATTGCAGTAAGCGGGGATAAGCAGGTTGAGATAAAGAAGGCATCGGAAGGTATATATACATCTAAACTGGATGTAGGGAAATGGTATGTTGTTGCAAAAGCCCCGGACAAACTCTCTGTAGGAAAGGTTGCTGATGTGGTACAGGATTCTGATGCGACTGTGGAACTTGTTTTGAAAGATAAGCCGAAGGAGACTCTCATTGTAGTAGAACAGAACAAGATAACGCTTAAAAAGAAGATTCAGTTTGGACTAAATTCTGCAAAGATCGATAAGAATTCAGAGATAATTCTTGATATGGTTGCAGATGTTATAAACGGGAATCCAAAAATAAAGAAAGTGAAGATCGAGGGTCACACTGATGACCTCGGTTCGAGAGAGAAGAATATCAAGCTCTCTCAGGACAGGGCAGATGCAGTAAGAGAGTACCTGATAAAGGCAGGAATAAGGGCCGAGATTTTGGAGGCAAAAGGCTACGGGCCCGACAAACCACTCGTGCCGAATACCTCGAAGAAGAACAGAGAGACCAACAGAAGAGTTGAGTTTATAATAGAGGAGTAAGGGATTTAACGGGTTGTTGTTATTTCCGAAATCAGTTTTTTTGCAATGAATTCCGGAAGGGAAGTGATGTACCTCTCTTTCAAATAATCAAGGCATTTTTTGGATTGTTCATAAACATCCTCATTACAGAAATCAGAGGAGCTATGTACAGGTAGAGATTGTCGAGAAGTTGATGCTAATCCGTTGATACTACTTAAAAATTTGATTTCTTGTGGAAAATATTTAAGTAAATTACAAGCCGTTAAATAAGAGCTGTGGTGTCAGGCAGAAATAAATTAATATAAATGAATTACTCAATCTTATATTACTAAGGTCGCTGAGTAATGAAATGTATCGAAGCGACAGTTAAGGCAGAGCGAAGGTGTTAGCAACGGTGTCAGGTATGAATTAACTGTGATATGAATCTAACCTGTTGATATTATTTGGGAAATCGCATAAGAGGTGTTTTTGCCTATATCTACAATGAAACTAAAAGACACCCTATAAAGCACACTCTAAAGGAATTATTATACCCATAAGCCATTTATAGTGATATTACATTTATTGGAGATAAAGTATCTTACTTATTTGTTCAGATTGTGGTTTTGCTATTCTAATTTATTCGGTAATCAATACAGGTACAGGTAGATTGAAATAACCGGAAAATCCTCCTCCAAGTTCTCCTCTTGAATTGCTGCCAAGGCATCTTACTTCTCCGTTTGATAATACAATACATATATGAGAATATCCCGCTGCTACAGAGATCGCTGTATTTATCCCTTTTATCAATACAGGTTCTGTTGTTTTGAAAATGGTGTCATTACCGAATTGCCCGTATTTGTTTATTCCCCAGCATTTTACACTGCCACTCTGTTCAACTACACAGGCAAAGTTAAATCCCACCGAAACGCTCATTGGATTATTTATGTTTTTTATAACAACAGGTACATAAGAATTCTCTTCTCTTTTATCACCTGATAAGTCTTCTCCCCAACATCTTAAACTTCTATCTTTAATTATGGCACAAGAAGAAAGGGGACCTGCTGATAAAGCTACAGCCTCTTCAATAACAGAAACATAGACTGGGATATTAGAATTTTTTGTTTCTCCATTACCAAGGTTTCCATCATCATTAATCCCCCAACACATTACTTTGCCATTTTTCAACAATGCACAACTGTGGTTCCAGCCCAAGTCAATATAAGAAGCCTCCTTGACACCTACCACATTTACAGGGGTTTTAGAACTCTTATTGGTTCCATCTCCCAATTGACCATAATAGTTTGCCCCCCAACACTTTACACTTCCGTCTGACAATAAAGCACAAGAATGAAAGAGTCCAACAGAAACCTGAATAGCATCATCTATCTCATTTACTGTGACCGGCACGTTAGTAATAAAATAATCAGTATTACCTAACTCTCCGTTCGAACCATCCCCCCAACACTTTACCTTTCTACTCTTTTCAACAGCACAAGTGTGCTCTTGTCCAGCCGAAATAGATATTATTGAATCTAATCCTTTAATTACTTCAGGCACATTACTATCTTCATTTGTTCCATCTCCTAATTGACCATAATAGTTATACCCCCAGCATAGACCTGTTCCGTCCTTTGCAACTGCACAACTGTAGTTACTTCCTAAAGACAACTCAACCACATTCTTAAGTTTTGATACAGAGATTGGAAGATAAGACTTCCCACTTCCGCCATTTCCCAGTTCACCGAATTCGTTTTGTCCCCAGCATTTAATTTTGCCATTATTCAGAACAGCACAGCTATGGGATTCTCCTGTAGTAATAGATACAGCATTATTTATTCCATTAACGGGTGTTGGGTTGGTAGTGTTAATATTTGTTCCATTACCCAATTCCCCACTATAATTTGTTCCCCAACAGCTTATGGTTCCGTTCTCAAGTAAAACACAAATAGTACCAATGCCTGTGCCTAAGAATGTTGCTGTATTAATATCCTTTATTCTCACCGGCTCAGCAGAACTATAGATTATATCTCCTAATTGCCCGTACAGATTTAGTCCCCAACAACTTATTTGTTTATATTTGTCGAGTGCACAAGAGAAATACATACTTACCGACGTATTAATTGCAGAGTTGATTCCAGAAACCAAAACAGGTGTAGGTGAATCAATATAGTTTCCATTTCCCAATTGACCATACATATTCAATCCCCAGCATTTAACCTCCCCGTTTCTTATTACAGCACAGGTATGGTCATAGCTGGCAGAGATAGATATTGCATCATCAATTCCTTGCACATATAATGGTTCTTTTGAAACCAATATTGTGTCATCTCTCAATTGTCCCAAATAGTTATTTCCCCAACACTTTACACTTCCGCCTGACAACAAAGCACAAATATGAAACCAACCAACGGATATATCTACAGCAGAATCGAGATTTGAAATAACTATAGGAATATCAGAACTGAATCTTTGATAATCTCCTAATTGGAAATCTTCATTACTTCCCCAACACATCACTTTTCCATCCTTTAAAACCGCACAAGTGTTATTGTGTCCAGCTGATACAGATATAGCAGAATCAATGTTGTAAACAGAAACAGGTAATGACCGATTATTATACTCGTTATTACCGAGTTTTCCAAAAGAACCATCCCCCCAACATTTTATCCTCCCATCTTTTAATAAAGCACAGGTATGAGCCGTTCCAGCTGATACCATTTTTACGTTAGATAAGAAATTGCGCTTTTTCTCTATAAGATTTGAATCTAAATTACCAGACAAATCCCGAGCCTTTACGACAAAGTAATATACTTTATCGGTTAACAGGCCATCAATTATATAATTATATGTCTCGCCATTCACAACATACGACGGCTTAAAATTTCTAATACATTCATTGACTTTTGTAGATACACAGATTTCATACCTGATTTGATCGACTGGTGTATTATCATCCTCTCCCGGCTCCCATAAGAGCATTACCGAAGAATCACTTATACCAATAATATTTCTGAGTCCCGAAAAGCGAGGTTGAGAATTGCTTATATCCGAATATTCATCAGTCACATCATAAGATGCATTCTCGTCAATGTCATTCGTTGTATCTCGATCTATCTCTAATGTATCCTCTCTTTCATTAATTATTATCTCATAATCGAGAGAGATATCCTCTGGCTCAGAGATTTTGTAATCTCCTTCGCTGTTCATTAAGATAGTTTCTCTATCTTCTAAACATCCGTAAAAACTCAATACCCCCAAAGCTAAAAAATGTACTAAAGATAGGATAATTCCTGAGTGTTCCTTTATTAGAACCATATTATTCATATAGGTTATTTTATCAATCTGCCTTATTTGTGTCAATATATCTCACCTATAAGTTATTAAATATTTTTATTAAATTTACTATAAACAGTTTTTTTGCTAATATATCCGAATATACGGAGGTTATATATGAGCAGAAGAATTTATTTGTCAGTTCTTGCCCTTTTTCTTGTTCTCTCCTGCTCGGACTCTGTCGACAATGTTCAGACGAATGATGTGGCAAATACAGAGGATATTTCATCACAGGATGTTATCTCAAAAGACTACGGATACAAGGATTACGGGGGAGATGAGATTGAAGATATAATCGATATGGATTATACAATCAGGGATGCGGACCCGAAGAATCCGGATAATAGCAAAGTAGATTCGGACTGTGACGGGCTGTCTGATCTGGAGGAGTTCTCGATTATCTACCCGGGCGGCAGGAAGACTGACCCGATGAACCCCGACACGGACGGAGATGGGATCCCTGACGGAGTAGAGGCAGGAAGGACTGAATCACCTGACCCACTCTGCAAAAGATTCTTTAAGGGCGATGCCGACCCATCAGTCGTTACAAATCCTGTCTCGGTCGATTCGGACTGCGACGGAATACCTGATGGTGTTGAAGATAAAAACCACAATGGAAAAAGGGATGAAGGTGAGACGGATGCTGCAGATATAGATACAGACAAGGATGGACTTTTAGATGGTCTGGAGCTTTCGAAAACCGAGCCGGCCGACAGGGATCTGTGTAAGAATTTCATAGCCGACTCAGACCCTTCTACCTCGACAGACCCTCTCAATCCTGATACAGACGGAGATGGTATCGATGACGGTAAAGAGGACAGAAATCACAACGGCAGGGTCGATATAAAGGATATCAGGAATCCTGATTATGCAGGCGGAGACGAGACTGACCCGGCAAAAGCGGATACGGACGGTGACGGGATATCCGACGGAAATGAGGACCGAAATCAGAATTTTATTGTGGACCCCGGTGAGACTGACCCGCTAATTAAGAATATCGATTCGGACGGAGACGGGATTGACGATGAGAGAGAGATTCTCTGTGGCTATGACCCGAGCGACCCGGATATGGACAACGATGGTCTTAAAGACGGAGTTGAGGATAAGAATGCAGACTGTGCAGTTAATATCGGTGAGACCGACCCGCGAAGGATTGACACAGACTGTGACGGGATAGCGGACGGTGAGGAGGATAAAAACAAGAATGGCAGAGTCGAGATTAATGAAACCGACCCTACCAATCCTGATACAGACGGGGATGGACTCACCGATGGAATTGAGGCAGGGCGGACGGTAAATCTGGATGTGGTAAACTGTAAGGATTTCAAGGGTGATAATGACCCTTCTACCTCGACCGACCCTCTCAACCCCGATACAGACGGGGACGGTATTATGGACGGGGCTGAGGATGCAAATCAGAACGGCAGAGTAGATGAAGGTGAACTTGACCCTAAGGACGACTCTGACGGAACAGGTGCAGTAAATGAGGCCTGCTCTACATCGAAACTCGTAAAGATCAACTTCTTTGACATAATAGATGCAGATGCACTTCTGGCGCTTACAGATGAATACAGAGACAATCCTCCCAACGAAATTAATCTCTCGAGACTAATAGTTAACGGTAAGGAGAAAGGATTCATTTTCGTTCACAAAGATAAGAATGTCGGTGGTTTTATTGTTGAGAAACAGAGCGAAGGGGCTGATGTCATAGAGGAAGAGAAGATTATCCGCGGTGATACGCCCTGCAAGGTTTCTTCTGGTTATCTTCAGAGAATAGATTGTCTGTCAAATCCGGTTGTTCAGTCTTTTATTACCTGGGACGGATATCCGGCGCTTCTGGCAAATTACGATTATGGCAAAGGCTCTGGTGACGACCTGAAGGGCAGGTTGAATCTGATTGCAAAGGCATTTTTCGGTGATAATGTAAGCGGATTGTTTACCGACGGCATCGAGCAGAACTCAAACCACGATACGGACTGGAAGCTTCAGATAGAAATAATCCGCAGGAATAATAACAGGACGATTCTTGTTGGTTCCCTCGTCTCTTCCGATATATTTTCGTCTGACCCGCTCTCAGAGATCTTAAGAGGTGATATTACAAATGGCTCTGCAATTGCCCAGAGAGGAGATACCACGGGTGTCCAGTGTGATATAAGGACAAGCGGGAATCCGATGGTCGATTTTATCTGGGTGGTTGACGACTCCTGTTCGATGTCTCCGTATCAGAAGGCTGTAAATGTTGCCGCAACGGCATTCGTAGATAAACTCAAGAATTCACAGGTAGACTTCAGGATTGCAGCTATATCGACGGGATACTGGCAGAAGACCCTGAAGAACAGCACGACACTTACAAAGAATTTCGGTAAGGTATTCGGATTTACAAAGGATCTGGACGAGTTCAGGACATGGTTCAAGCAGCCCTGTGATTTTAATGACCCTACCTGTATCGGGGATGCGCAGTGTACAGGGACTGAGAAGGGTGTGGAGTCGTTATACGATGCACTTCTTAATCCAAAGAATAATTCAACTCCGCTCCTTCCGACTCCGAATAAAGGCGAGTCTGTCGACCCAAAGAAGATTAGGTTTGGTGCCAAGGTTGTTGTGATTTTCCTCTCTGATGCGGGAGACCAGAGCAACCGCGAAGGCGAATATGTCAATGGCAATCCTCCGTCAGATGCAAATGACGGTCCTTGGTGGGACAAAAACCTCCCGACCTGGCCCGCTATTTTTGATGAAATCTCCAAACGGAAGGACATCGACGGTCTTATTGCCAACGCAATTATTTGTTCTACTAATGACTGCGGTGGTGAGACCAAGAATCCTTCGCTCTATGATATTCTGGTCAGTCAGACAAACGGTGTTCAGGGGCTTATAAAAGACAATGCCTCGATCGATGCCACTATGCAGGTGATAGTTGATTCGGCTATAGCGGCAACAGGTATTTCACTCTCAAAGTCACCAATTTCTGCCTCAATTAAGGTCGTTCAGGAGGAGCCTCCGCCAAAATGTCCTCAGCCGACACCGAGACATCCTGTAAACGGATTTGATTATGACGGGGTATTTCAGAGAATATCCTTCTTTGGTGACTGCAGACCGGAGAAGCCCGGTTCAAGGATTGCGGTCTCTTACAGATACTGGATCGACAGGGACAGGCCATTAAAGGACTGCGGAGAGTGCAAGGAGCCTTTTGTCTGCAACACGGAGACCGGAAGATGCGAGTGTCCTCCCGTTTGCGACGGAAATAAACCGGGTCCCAACTATGTCTGCAATCAGAATACCTGCGAGTGGGTCTGTCCGTCCGAGTGCGGCGGGGCCTGCAGTCTGTATTTTATCTGTAAATCGGATGATTGCTCCTGCAACTGTGACGAGAACTTCTCCTGCAACATCGGTTACAGACCCGACCCTGTAAATTGTGTATGTAAATGCAGTGCAGAGGAATTAAAATGCGACGAGTCCCACGAGGCTGACCTTGAAAAGTGTCAGTGTGTATGCAAGAAGGACTGCGGTGGTTGTCCGGATGGCTTTGTCTGTCAGCCCTCACTCTGCTATTGTGAGAGAAAACCGCTTTAATTTTATTTACCGGAGTTTTCTTCTTGTGGTTTTTATCTCTGTGAATACGGTGCCAGATGAAAAAGAGTTTTAGTCTGTTTTTTTCTGTTTTTCTGTTTTTGATTACCCTTTCGTATTGTACTTCGGGTAATGGTATATCTGAGGCGGTTGATTCGCAGACAGAACAGTCAGCAGATGTCTATGAGCCGGAAGATATTGAAGTCGGGGATGGCGGAATAAAGGATGTGGGTGACAGAACTTATACCTTCCAAGAATATTGTTGAAAATATTGTAAGTGAAAGCATCTCGGATAAACTCTTTTATCACAACTGGTCTGAAAACAACTCCGAATATTTTGCGGTATTTAATAATACGGGAGTGATACAGAGGATAAGTCTACTGAATCAGGAAGTATCCGTATCGGAAGGACTCAGTATAATTCTCTTTATTGGCGGGAAAGAGACAGAGAGGGAGAGGATGAGCTTTAATAATTAAATTTTTTTGACAAACAAAAACGGATTTGTTATATTACGACCAGATTCGGTTATCTGGGGTAACAGATGGGAATTTTGAGAATTAAAACCTCTTCTCTTCTCTTCTCTTCTCGTATTCTATTCAAATTCAAGAAAAACAGAAAAAGAAATAAGAATTCAAATAATATAACACCGAAAGGGGGTGAGGGAAATGAGTGCAAGAATTTTATAAGTCTACCTAATTTATCAGCTTAAAAAGGAGGTGAGAAATGAAAATGTTTATTTTTATTTTTGGTTTGGTGTTTTTTATTCATTCAATAGATGCATATGCTTTTGATACAGTTTGTATTGAGCCGTGGAACAATAGTGTTTATACGATTGAGATTCATACAAGCGATTTTCAGAACTATTTTGGGAAGACACCAGAAAGTATGGTCTCTATGGTTAAGTGTTCAATTTATTCTTGGTGGAGACTTGCTCCAGCAATTCCAAAAGTAGAATTTTATGAGGAGCCTCATAGTAATGATGCAGAAGTACATGGAGTAAATGGTTGTTATAATGGGGACTGCAATATACTAGGAATAGCTTCATATACTTGCTGGCCTACCGGTAGTGATAATTGTGACGTATACATATATAGAGGTGATCCTCCTAAGAATTGGACAGATGATGGAAGCTCGTTTTATGATTTACAGTCAGTACTAACACACGAATTTGGGCATTGCCTTGGTCTTGATGACAACCCGGAAGATGGAGAATCCGTTATGAACTATTCAGAAAATGGTTATATGAATCAGAGATTTACGCGTAGGGATGATAAGGAAGGTGTATGGTATAAACAGGGTGTTGACAACTGGCCATTGTACTGGCGACTATCATCAGCATATTCATGGAGCAATATTGGGAATACCAGAGGTAGTCCGGCAATAGCAACAGGTAGTATTGATGGGTATGTCTGGGACTTAATGGCTTATTTGCTTACTACAGAAGGTGCACCGAGTCAGATTGGTTATAAAGCAAGAAGAAGATCAGATGGTTTGTGGCAGAGAAATGGAGATATATGTAAATTTTATATTAATGGTATTTATGAGTATTCTTATGATGGAGTATCATCTTCGAAAGATGTAAACGGTTTTGCAATTGCTTTTAGAGCATATGATGATAGCAGTCATATAAGAGTAATAAGAAATATAGTTCCTACTACTAGTCAATATTACTGCCCTACAGGATATACATATCAGTTTCTAACAGACTCTATAACATATAGAAAACCATCTCTTGCCTATGACCCATCATCAAACAGATTGGTACTTGCATATATTGAAAAAGGAAACTTTCCTCGTATTAAGATAAGAACATCTAATTCAGTTAATGGTAATTGGACATCTGAAGTAACATTAAATGAATGGACAGATGTTCCTGTGGGTATAGATTGTTATTATTGGAATGGCGGGCCATCAAAGTGTTTTCTCGCATTTCCTACAGTAAATGATAAACACAATATAAGACTCTGCCGAGGATATATAAATTCTTATGGAAATTTTGTACTTGAGACCTGTCAGACAAATCCTGGCCATATTTACACCACTGGGACTGAGATTGGAGTTGCAGTTTATTCAACTTCTGTTAAAATGATATATACAGGTATGGATAATGCAAGATATCTAAATATTTTAACTGTGGATAATAATTGGAACTGGTCAAATGAAGTTTTAAACGCACGAAGCCCAACAGGACCCGGTATGAGCGATTATGGTGCTCAGATTCACGCTGGGTTTAATGAATGAAAAAAAGGAGGTATATTATGAAAAATGCTTTTTTAAATTTATCAGTTTTAATGCTTGTTATTTTTATGGGATTTACTTCTTTTAGCTGTGATAATAAATCAGACACTACTTCATATGGAGATAAGAATAATCAAACAAAAACATTTACTTATAATGACCCCTATAATTCGGGAGCATATATGTTACCTGCCGAAGGAGGCGTGTATTACTATATTGCCAATTCGGATTTAATAGTGAAAGGAAGCGTTGTTTCTATTACAGATGTAAAAGATTATGTTTTTCCCGGAAGCTCAGGGAAGCCAGGTTGTGCAAAGATAGCAAATATAAATATTAAAAATGTCTATTATTCTATAGATAAAATAAAGGTAAAACCGGCTGATAGTGTTAATCTGGTAGTAAACGTTCTTGGTTGTGAAAATCCAGAATATGTTGTATATGAGCAGGAAGAGTATATATTATTTATGAGAGAGTCATTAAAGGCAGGTGACTATTTAACACTGAGAATGGGGAAGGGCAGAATTTCTGAAAGCACACAGAAAGCCGGCAAGAAGCACGAAGTTTTTGGTAATAAGGGAATCGGAGAGATAGAGTTATCTATTCAAGATGCTGTTAAAAAAATTAATAATCAATCAGTTGTAGTGGTAAAGAAATATGAGTTTCCAAAAGACGAGATAAAAAACAGTGGAGTTGTCATAGGTGAAATAATAATAAAAGATAATATTCCTGATAGTGTGAAAGCCAAGATAGACAGTGATGCAGATGCAATTATATTATTTCAGAGCAATGGTAATGGGCATATTGATTTTAACAGATTTATTGAGATAGACAACTACCTTTATCTTAGACTCGACTGGAAGAATGATTATAGTTCTGATTATGACTACTTATTCGTGGCTAAGGGCGTAAAGAGCGGAAGTGTTATATTAAATAGTATTACACAGAGGTTTTGATATGAGAAAAAAATATTTCGAAACATTATTTTTTGTCTTTGTTCTGATTCTGAGTAGCTATTGCTCAAGCAAAGAAGAGAATTCAGGATTATGTATAACCACTTTCTGCCCCAAAGATGAGAGTGCAATATGTGGCAGGAGGTGTCCAAACGAGATGTGGAGATGTAACAAGGATGAAGACTGCGTTGCTGTGCCAAATGATTGCTGTAAATATCACTATTATTTTCTGGCAGTCAATAAGGATTATGCAGAAACTTACGAGCAATGGCGAAATGAGGAGTGCACTAATAGTCATACTACTTATTGCTATGATCACTGCCCTTATATGCCTGAGTGTAAGAATCCTATTCAATTACAATGTGTATCTGGTGGCTGTATTCAGGGTTATTCGACAAAGGAATGGAATGATTGTTTTCAGAAGTGTTCTTCTGCAGATGCTCCTGATAGTATAACCGATGGTGGAAGTGAAATCTACGACTAAAATGGATAAATAATTTATTTATAAGGGAAGTGCTTAAATGCACTTTCCTTATTCAATTACATTTTATACAACCATTAAGAAGTATTGTATTGGTATCATTTATAAGGGATCCAAAGATTTTTCCGATTGATATTGACAATATCAGGCCTGTTGAGAACGAGTTTCCCTCCTGCTACAGAGGCCTGACTCTTTGTGATATGGTTAATGGAAAGAAATACCCCGAGCTTATGTTTCATGGAGTAGGAGTATATAAAATTTCTGATATGAAGGTATATAAGCTTTATAGCGAATATATTAAAGACTATTTCCTTGGAATTGTTATAAAGGCAAAACTAAGTGAGAATGTTTGGGGAGAGACCCCTGATGAAGTTACAATAGAGGTAGAGACTACGGTTGAAAATGGAGAACTCAAAGCAAAATCCAAGTTTCCTCTCACAAAAGACCAGATTTATATAATTAACTTAAGGAAATGCGATATCGAATCGCTAAAGAGAGAACTGCAGGTAGAGACAGTCTATAACGGATATAATGTATGTGCCGATGCAATAATTCCTTATAAGGAGAGCCCATATGAACTTGCGTATTTTTCTATGCATCGGAGAAAGACAGGATTTACAGTTTCTGAGTTAAAGGAGATATTCAGCAAGATGAAAAAAGTTAATGATGAATATGTATGTGAAGGTGATGAGAGATTCTATTGGCAGTACTGGTGGCTGTTACCGGAAAATCAGATAAATGACGAAGAACAACCCTAACTAATTAACACATTTATTCCTTTTAAAGCCCGAGGGTGAACAACTCATCTTCGGGCTTTTTTATTTATTTGCTATGGAAAGATCAAATGCACTTCATTATCAGTAGTATATCCCTTTTGAGGTCTTTTAGGTTATAAGAGAAGGTATTGTTTATATTTTCAGTGAAGTTATTGATTAAATCACCATCCCACGGGTTGAAAACATTTATTATCGCATTACAGTTTATATTTAGGTTATTTACAAAGATATCTCCGCTTACACTCTGAATTTCTGTCTTGTTGTATTCATTATACCAGTTCGATTCAATATTCTGAATCCACAGAAGCATCTTCTTCTTGGAGGCAATGCCGAACACATTCAGTTTATCTCTGTCAAAGCTGATATTTTCAGGGGGAACAGCACTAACATTCTCAAAATCCCCGAACTCGTCCACCACTCTTTGAGCCCGTGATAATACTGAATACAGATTGAGTTTATCTATGTAATCATCCCACCACCAGAGCATTGCAGTGCCAGCCGAACCGGAGGAGAGGGCAGCAAAAATGCCGTTGTGAAAATTGACTCCAAGACCATCCTTATCGTATTCATAGTCCGATTTCGACCAGTCGAGCCCAAATTCGGCAAGCAGAAACGGTTTTCTGTACTTTTCTTTAAACTGACGGGTTATCTCGTTTACCCTCTTCGGATAATCCCTTATCAGTTCAGGTGGATTCCCATACAGATGCGTCATAGTAAAATCGATATTTTTCAGAGAGAAGACCTTGTCATCTCCATAGGTTGTCGATATCAGATGCCTTGCGTAATCAATCCTCTTTAGATAGTTTGACATCTCCGAGACCCACTCATAAGGAGCATTGGTCTCGTTGAAAAATTCATAAGCAAAAACCGAGTCAGAATACCCCCATCTTGCGCTTATGTATTTCAATCGGTTCTTATAAACACTCTTTGCCTTTTCATCTGTAAAGAATTCCTCAGGTGTGCTGCACATACCACCATTGATTATGTTGTAGGGATTCTCCTTCCACGCCCCCTCGTTCCAGTGTCCGCCTTCAGTAAATTCAAGATATGAGCCGAATGTGAGCATCACCTTGATTCCCTTTTCTTCTGCATAAGAGAGTATGCTGTCAATCCTCGCCGCATTATCCTGTGCATAATACACCAGTCCGTTATAATCCCCGCTACCGTTCCCCTTTGTCCACTCTATTGCGTTACTCCACTTAATCATCCACATTCTGAACAGATTTGCGTTTGCCTCTGCCATCTTGTCTATGTAATGCTGAAATTCGAATAAGCCACTGCTTCTTGCCCATCCTATATTGAATCCGACAGGGATGAAGAAATCTTTGTTCTCTGTTGCAAAATACATCGGATTCTTCTCACTAATTCTCACAAATTCTCTCGTTTTGAGATTCTGTACTTCATACGGGTAGTATCCGGAGTAGAAGATATTATTGCCGTCTTTTATCGAAAATTTTGCAATATATGTGCCGCTTTGAGCAGGTATGTATCTGACTTTTATTTTGTTTTCTCCCTTTATGAATCTCTCACGTCCGTTCTCATCCTTTTCGATTTTATACTCTGTCATAAAAAACCCTTTTACTTCCTCTTTTTCTCCGTCGGGTTTTATGACTTCCATAGTTATATCCAGCTCAGTCATATCGAACGGATTTGATGCTTTGGGGTTATATTCCGGCGTAATCTCAAATCTTTTTCCGGTAAATATCTCTGGCTCTGTCATTATCCGGAAATCTCTTATTGGTGTTGTCCTGATTTCACCTTCGAGTCTCTTCGTGTTATCTTCTGAGAACGCAACTGTATAGCGATATGTCAGTCCTTTGAATATATTACAGTCGAGATATTCTGTCTTATCGGCAGATACTGATATCTTCTCCGTAAGTCTGTTCTTGTATCCCGTATCTCTTGTAACTACGAAGTTGCTGGTTTTACAGTTTACACATTCCCATTTCAGGTATACACAGCTATCCTGCTCTTTTATCTGAAGTTCTGACAGGGTGCCGGATATATCGTTCTGGGAGTCTCCCTCTTTTGAATCAGAGGAGCAACTGAATGTGGCCGTTAAGGAAATTATTGCCAGAAAAATTATGTATCCCTTCATATCCTTATTATATATCCGTGAATAGGTTTGGCAAACAGAATACGACGCCATATTATAGATTTAGAAAATTATTTTTTGATATCATTCACAGGAGAAGGGTTATTGTATTTTACAAGTATTGCTGCTATATTTTTTACTTGGAGTAATAAGATGTTTAAATATCTCACTGCCAAAATATTTTTAGTCTTGGTTTTGTTATATATTATTTTCTGCGGAGGTATCTATATGCTTCAGGAAAGACTGATATTCTTCCCCGAAAAACTCGATAAGTCTTATAAATTCAGTTTTGCCTCAAGATTTGAGGAGAGATTTTTTACTATGAGGGACGGAATCCGCATTCACGGACTTCTCTTTAAGACGGATAATCCGAAAGGTCTGATATTCTATCTGCACGGAAATGCTGGTTCACTTGCATCGTGGGGGTATGTCGCAGATGTATATCTTGAAAACGGATTCGATATATTTATCCCTGATTACAGGGGTTATGGGAAGAGTGAAGGGGAGATAGAGAGCGAAGCACTGTTTTACGAAGATATTCAGATAGTCTATGATGAGATCAAGAAAGAGTATCCGGAAGATAGAATAGTTGTGCTGGGGTATTCGATTGGTACCGGACCTGCTGCAAAACTGGCATCAGATAACAACCCGAAACTTCTGATTCTGCAGGCGCCTTATTATAGTCTGACAGACCTAGCAAAGAGAATATTCCCTTTTATCCCTCAGTCACTTCTGAAATACAGATTTGAGACGTATAAATACCTAAAAAGATGCAAAATGCCTGTCGTAATATTTCACGGCGACAGGGATGAGGTGGTCTACTACGGTTCTTCACTGAAGTTGCAGAAAGAATTTAAGGATTCAGACAGGCTGATTACGCTCAAGGGAGAATATCATAACGGGATAACAGATAATCCGGAGTACAGAAGGGAAATCAGGCAGATACTGACTACTTTATTTGAGAAATAGGTTGTAACTAGTTGTTAAGACTCAACGTATGACAAAAATATCTTTTTTGGAGTATCAGGCGATAATCTGTTTATCTTGTCTTTTTAATGTAATATAAACAGGGGTTTACTGGTGAGGAGATTTGTATGAAAGAAAGATTCTTTTTCGTTACTTTGTTTTTATCGGCAGTTCTTTCTTTGTATTTAGCAGGTTGTAGTGAAACAACTCCGGAAGATGAAAATCCGCCCTTGGATATTACAGATGTATCGGCTCAGGATATAGAAGAAACAAAGGATAATCTCGTAATTGATGTAGTAATTGATGTATTTGATATTTCAGGTGGTGAATTAGTAAATGATGCAACGCCGGATATAATTACAGAAGATATTACGTCTGATATTTACTTTGACACAGATTTGTCTGACTCAGAGGTCTTTACAGATATTTCGGATGTTGAGGATATCGGAGTGTCAGATGCAGATGCGGTTGAGGATACGGGTACTCATAAATGTTCATACAAAGAGGTTGTATATACAAAAGGTCTTGGTCTGGTTATTACTGTAGACCTCAAGGATTACAGGGCCTCAAAGTATTATGTAGAAGAGGAGATAAAGGTTGAGGCAGAATCGGACGGTGACACGATAACATTGTTTGGAAACGGTCACACAGTAAACAGCGTCGAAGGCGAATATGTATTTGACGGTTCGAAGATTACTATATGTGTCCCGCCGTATAAAAAGGGAGAAATGGTTTCTGCAAAACTGACATTTACAGTAAATTCAAACGATGACTTGTTTGGACTCAGGAGGTGGAGGCTGAATTATCAGGAGTCCGCAATTGGTCCGTTTACAGAACCTTATTTTACTCACTACTGGCTATTTGTCCCTCAATCAGGGTATGATATTTCCTCTGTCTTTGATTATAACATTGTACTAAACGAGGTTAATCTCACAATCAGGACACCTGACAGCAGCTGGAAGGCTTATAGTATCGGCGGTGCAAAGAGTGTAAGTGATAATGTCTATACATTTGAATATATTATTCCAATACCTCTATATTCACTGAGTTTTGCTGTAAGTAATTATTATACCGAATTTGATGCGGGTATTTCAAAATCGGGAGTAAATGTCAAAGGTCTGGCACTAAAATCAAATCTCTCAAAGGCAAAACAGGCATTTGCTTCAGCGGTGAAGACCATAGACAGAATGGAGGAGATTATAGGTAGTTATGACCTTGGCAAGATTCTACAGCTTGCAGATATCCCTCAGTTTGGCGGTGGAATGGAGCATACCACGATAATATGGATAGGTTCTGATGTAATAAATGCACAGAGCGTAGAGGCTCAATATGTAACAGCGCACGAGGTTGTTCACCACTGGTGGGGGGATAATCTAATGTTTGCAGATTGGCCACACTTCTGGCTTGCAGAGGGATTTACAGAGTGGAGCACGATATATGAGGCAATACCACTTATAACTGATTCTCTTACGGCCGAGAAGATTAAATATTACTGGCGCAGTTATGCTGCGGAGGAATACTCTCAGTATGGAGTGCCGCTCAGATTCTCTGATTCAGACGATATGATGAATTATTTTAATGAGGTCCTCGACCAGTTTTATAAGTATGGCTCGTCTGTTGTGGAGATGATTCTGCTAAGGCTCGAGAGAGACTTCGGGAAAGAGAGATACGATTTTCTGAGCAAATGGTTCGATGCGTACAGACATAAAACCGCAACGACCGAAGATCTGAGACAGTTTCTTGTTGATTATACAGGGGATTACTATTTCTGGGAGAAATTCTTCAACGAGTGGGTCTATTCGACACCCTGTCCGACACTGAAAATTACTGATTATGTCTATTCAGGCGGTACACTCTCCTTCAAAATACAGAAGACCAAAGGGATTCAGAGTCTGAAGGGTCTCGAGATACGAATTGGGACAAATCAGGGTGAGAAGATTACCTCAGTGGATATCGATAAGATAAGCGAAATTAAGGAAGTAAAGGTGCAGACCACGTCAGTTCCGGATTATATTGCAATCGACCCTGAATATTATTTTGTATTTGTGCTCGACAAGACTGACTGGAATGGTCCTTATGCGGATTTTAGTAACAAGAAATTTTCTAACATTCTTCTGCCGATAAGGCCGGATATCCTGAAACTTCTCTACCGGGATAAATACAAAAGATTATTGAAATGACATCTGTTTATGTCAATCTGCCGGTATAGGGTCATCTAATCATTTGTATCTGGCACATTCGTGCGGGGGAGAATAATATTTGCTAATAATATCAACGGGTTACAAAATATCTGGCACGCATTCAATCTTTCGGCCTGAGGCATACGGAGAATAATTATTTCGGTTTTTTATTCGGGAATTTGATGTTTATGAGCGGGAATATCCCCGCCTTCGGAAAGTGAGTTAAATCACATTTTTGTTGACAGTATTGTCATTGTCTGATTTGATAAAAAAATGGATTCTTGTGGAGAGTCGGTTTGGAAGATAAGAAGATTGTAGAT
>DYEF01000033.1 GCA_020725805.1 Bdellovibrio sp. | reverse complement strand
GGATACCCCATTTTCCATATATCCCAGTGCAACGCAAAAAGCTCGTTATTTAAATATCTGAAACGGAAAGTTCTTGACAATATGTTAATATTGGCATATACGCATAATTCCATCGTCTATTTAGGAGGAATAAATGTCCCAGAAAGAATTTTCGGACCAGGCAAAGTTATTGAAGATTCTTGCAAACGAGGTCAGACTTGCCATCATCTATTCTTTAAAGGACACAGAAAAGACTGTTAGCGAACTCGTAGAGGAGATAGGGTCTGAACAATCAATAATCTCAAAGCATCTTTCTCTACTCAGACTCAATAATATAGTAGCAGACAGAAGAGAAGGCAACAATATCTACTACAAACTTCTGACCCCCTGTGCCGTAAAATTTCTATCCTGTGCAACTGACGTAATGAGGGAAAAGAAGGAATATCTCTTAAAAATCATTAATCAAAAACATCAGAGGTGAATTTATGAATTTTAAAAAAATCATTACAATTCTGCTTGGTCTGGTTGTGGCAGTAGCCGTTGTCGTTATTATAGTAAACGGATTCAGAGGGCAGAAGGAGAAGGAGATTCAAACAGAGAAACAGGACACACACTCAAATAAGGCAGCGATTGAAAATGGAATAGTGGTATATTACTTTCATACAACAAAAAGGTGTCAATCCTGTATGAAAGCAGAAAAGCTTTCTAAAGAGACGGTTGAGACCTTCTTTAAGAACGAGATAGACTCCGGTAAAATCCGATATATGGAGGTCAATACAGACGAACCGGAGAATTCACACTATATCAGAGATTATCAGCTCTTTTCGAAATCACTCATAATCTCCCTTGTCAAAAATTCAAAGGAGATAAAATATAAGAACCTGACAGAGATCTGGCAGTTAATCTACAATGATGAAGGCTTCAAAAATTATGTCAAAAGTGAGATAGAAAACCTCATCAGGGAAATGTAATTTTATGAACGAGTTACTCGTATTTACATTCACAGGATTCTGGGTAGGATTACTGAGCTCTATCTCACCGTGTCCTCTCTCTACCAATCTCGCTATGATATCCTTTGTGACCCAGAAGCTGACCAGCAGGGTATTGACACTGCTCTCGGGTATTCTATACGCCATTGGCAGAAGTATATCATATATAATTATCTGCTTTATAGCAGTAAAGGCTTTGGTTAGTATATCCGGTATATCAAACACACTTCAGAATATCGGCAATCAGATACTCGGAGTGATAATGATTGTCGCCGGCATGGCACTGCTTGACCTTATAACCATCAAAGTTCCGGGCATACAGATGAACAAAGAGAAGAGGAAGAAATACAAAGAACTTGGTCTGACGGGTTCGCTCCTCCTCGGGATTGTCTTTGCCCTCGCCTTCTGTCCTATATCTGCTGCTATATTCTTTGGAACGGTAATTCCCATATCGGTGAAAGCAAAGTCTGCATTTCTGGTTCCTCTCTCATTTGGAATAGGTACTGCCATTCCGGTACTTGTATTTGCATTTCTGACAGTTGCAGGCAGTAATCTTATAAACAGATTCATCAAAGACCTGTCGAAGGTTGAAAAATATATGAGATGGATAACCGGAATAATATTCATTATTGTAGGCCTGTACCTGGTCGGGAGTTACGTGTTCAGGCTTTTTTAGGAGGAGCAGGAGAATATGTCAAAGGACTGGTACCCCGTAATTAACTATGAAAAATGCACAGGCTGTCTCAAATGCTACGATTTCTGTCCACACAATGTGTTCGGGGTTGAGGATAAAAAGGTAATTGTGGTCAATCCCGATAACTGTGTGGACTTCTGCAAAGGGTGTGCAAAAGGTGCGTGTGATTTTGAAGCAATAACATTTTTTGGAGATGAGGAGGATTGATATGAAAAAAGCATTACTGCTATGTGTTTGTCAGGGGACCTGTCCATCATTTAAAGATATGAATACGATGGAGATTCTAAACCGTATCAGAAGGGAGAAACTGGTTGACATGGTAGCACTCCATCCGCAACTATGCGCGGACGACGGCGATATCTTTCTTGCTTCTTTTCTCAAAGACCACGATATTACCCATTTCTTTGTTGCAGGCTGTGATTATTCGATGCAGCGGAAGATGTTCAGAGATGCCATTGAAAATTCCGGCTTCGACAAATCAAGACACTACGGTGCGGATATCAGGAATATGAATACCGACCAGGCAACCGATGCAATAAAAAAGCTCATTTCTGAGACAAAATAATGGATGAAAAATATAAAAAATGGAAGGGTGTAGAAAGAGATAAAATCAATTGGGCACCTTCAGTTGACACTAAAAAATGCAACGGTTGTGGGCTGTGTGTAACCTCTTGCGGAAGGGAAGTGTTTGACTTTGATATACAATTAAAAAAGGCTGTAGTTAGTAGACCTTCAGTGTATGATTGGTTGTACATCCTGTAAGATATGGTGTGTATATGACGCAATATCTTTCCCTGACCCTTTAATTGTCAGGAGATTCATAGGCGAAAACAAAATACTTGAATTAGCTAAAATGCAACTTTTGGAAAAATACCCGAATCTGAAGGGAAAATAGTATGAAATATAACACGATAGGTTTTATTGGTGGTGGAAGGGTGGTAAGAATTTTACTTGGCGGATTTTTCTCAAGGCATCTATACTTTGAAAAGGTATTTGTCTCCGATAAAAATAGGGAAGTTATAGATGTACTAAGACGATTATACCCAGAAATAATTATCACTGATAATAACAATTCTGTTGTTCTGAATGCAGAACTCATCTTCCTTGCCGTACACCCAAACATCCTGAAAGATGTGCTGAATGAAATCAAAAATGATGTAAAACGAGATTCAATTATTATTTCCCTTGCACCAAAATTTAATGTAAATATGATAAGAGAAATTCTGAATTATGATGCCAAGATCGTGAGGGTAATTCCAAATGCAAATAGCATTATTGCTGACGGCTTCAATCCTGTATGTTTCTCTGACAATATATCTGATGAAGAAAAAACCTCCCTCAGAAATTTATTGTCGTATCTGGGAGACTCCCCCGAGGTTAAGGAGAATAAACTTGAGGCATACGCTGTAATTTCCGGGATGGGTCCGACATACTTTTGGTTTCAGTTTGAGACTTTGCTGAATCTGGCATTGGAATTTGGACTCAGTTTAAAGGAGGCAAAATGTGCGATAGAAAAGATGGTCTCAGGTTCTGTCAGGACCATTTTCGGTTCGGGCCTCAGTAATGAGGAAGTAAAGGACCTTGTGCCGTTAAGACCGCTCTCTGAAAAGGAAAGAGAGATAAAAGAAATGTTCACAGCAAATTTAAGAGGCATTTATTCGAAACTCACAAAATAAAATTGCATATTTTGCACAATCTACTAATATAATACCAACCGGAGGATATTTTTGTGATTTGTTCGAAGCTTCGTTATTTTTTCCTTATTTTAATACTTACAGCCATTAGCAGTGCCTGTTTCATAAAAGAGAAATGTTACTCCAACGAGGATTGTCCAAACGAAAAAATATGTGACAGGAATTCTGGTGAATGTAAATACCAGTGTAATACCGATACCGACTGCGGAATAAACTTTGAGTGCATAAAACACAGGTGTTTTCCTAAATCATCAGGTAATCTGAACTGCCCCTCTGATATGGCAAATATCGAAAACTCCTTCTGTATGGATATTTATGAGGCCTCAAGACCCGATGCAACAGCAATTTTTGCAGGAAAAGATAATTCCTATGCCACCTCGAGAAAAGGGGTTCTCCCATGGATGACTAAAGATAACAGTGAGGCTGAAATGGCCTGCAGAAATGCCGGAAAGAGACTCTGTACAGCTGAGGAATGGTATTTTTCCTGTGCCACAGACGAGAAGAAGAATTATTCCTACGGATATGAGTATGCCCCCGGGATATGCAACGGCATCGATGCCTTCTGCAATTGTAACAGCGAGGAATGCATAGGCCTTAAAGAATGTCCCTATCCGCACTGCTACAACGAAAAATCCGCAGAAGGTAAAGGACCCTGCGGTTCTGACTTTCATCTCACACCGACCGGTTCATTTCCGGGCTGTAAGAATAAATACGGTGTATACGACCTCAACGGGAATGTGTGGGAACATACCGCAAACGGCTCGGAATATACAGTAAGAGGAGGGGCATATAACTGCGGAAATTCAGAACTACTTCACAGATGCGATTATATCCCGACAAGCTGGAAACCCTCTGCCCTTGGTTTCAGATGCTGTAAAGGGAGAGAGAGCCTTCCCGATGCCGGTTATGATGATACAATTCCGAACGATGCAAAAGACACGAGTGAGATCGGAGATTCTGCGTCTGATTCGGCAGATGATGTGGCTTCTGCTGAAGACAAAGGTTGTATAGAAGAAGATATAACAACATACGATTCAACATCAGAGGATATTCAGTTTGCAGACGAGAATGTGGATACCTCTGATATCAGTGATACTCAATCCGATACAGAATCACAGGACATATCTGACGCCGAAGCAAATGATATTATAAGCGATACAGGTATTATCAAGGCCTGCCCTTCAGATATGGTAAATATAAACGACCAGTTCTGTATGGATAAATACGAGGCCTCGAGACCTGACGCAACAGATAGTTATAACGGGGCAGACACCTCCTGTGCCACCTCCAGAGAGAATGTACTTCCGTGGTATCCTGTAACACTCTCTATTGCAAGGGAGGCCTGCAAGAATGCAGGTAAGAGGCTGTGCAGACCGGAGGAATGGTACCTTGCCTGCTCGCAGGGGAAGAATTACTCTTATGTATATGGCAATACATATAATCCTGTTATCTGCAACGGAATTGATGCATTCTGCAATTGCGAGAATCCCCAGTGCTCATCGCTGAATACTTGTCCATATGCGCACTGCTACAACCAGTCTTCACAGGAAGGCGGCGGACCCTGCGGGGCGGCATTCAGAGTAATGCCTACAGGTTATTTTAAGGACTGCAGAAACGAATGGGGCGCATCTGATATAAACGGTAATGTATGGGAAGTAGTTGATACAGAAGACGGGCTTGAGCATTTCAGGGGAGGGGCGTATAACTGCGGAGATTCAGAGATGTTGCACAGATGCGATTATGATGCAACATGGGGACCGTCTGCCAAAGGCTTCAGATGCTGCAGGGATCTGGAATGAACAAGGTTGCTGTTTTTATAACGATTCTGTTTTCTTCAGGAATACTGTCTGCAACAGAACCGGACTTTTGCAAAGATATCCCGGAGTTATCTGAAAAAATAAATCAGTTGCAAAACAAAAAGGAGCTCCTCGGGACAGCAAAAACCTGTTTTGAAAATCTCAAAGAGAATAAGGAATATACAATCCTGCTCGCAAAACTGTACATACTGGATGAAAATTATCACTACGCCAAAAAGATACTTGTTGAGTATTATCAGAAAAAGAGTGACTGTGAGATTGTCGGGTACATAGCATATATTGACTTTATGCTCGGCGACTCAGAAGCACTACAGGAGTCGTTGAGCCTGTGTACAGAGAAGAGCGGTTTTTCAGAAGAACTCAAATCGAGGTTTCTGGTCATAAAAAGCCTTGCCGGAGAATCTACAGTACCCGACCTGAAATCCGTTTATCCCGAGGATATAAGACTCGTTCTTGCACTGTACAACAAACAGAGCTCTGCTTTAGGATACACATTAAGAGCAAAGAGCGGTTTCGGATATACGACAAATGCATTGTCAGGCAGTCCCCTCGATTCAGAGACAAGCTCCGGACAGGCATCAACCCTTCTCGATTATGATTTTGGTCTTGGCATAAATAAAGTTCTTTCTCAACAATTTCTTCTGAATATCGAATCCGGAATCAAAGGCACAAAATTTTTCAACAGCGAACAGAAATTTTCACCCGACAATCTGAGCAGTAATACAATCGTACTGAGTCCGGGACTTGAATACAAGAAAGATAACCTCAGGGGAATTATAAAATACAAATTCGACACGATTTTTCTCAATCTGGACACAGAATATCAGAAGGCACCAATACAGTTTTTTGAAGGACACAGAATGGAACTCTACTTAAACTTCTCTGACAACTATACCCTCTTTTTCGGAACCGGCAGAAGATACTTCGACGAAATTGTGAGAGGAAGAAGGGAATACGACGGAGGTTTCGGATATTTCAGGACTCTTGCACAGAATCTCAACGCCCTATTCTTACTAACGACCAGATACTATAATGCAAACTCCGACGGTTATGATGATTTAGGTCATTCCGCATTGATAAAACTTGAATATAAGACCCCCTTTCAGTTCGGGATTTCACAGTTTCTATCTTTTGGTTTCGACAATTATATAAACTCGGCAGGTTATTTTATGAACGGAAAGAAGAGAGAAGATAAACTCCTCAGATATAACATAGAGGCAACTTACTATATCAGCAAATATCTGGAGTTTTATCTCGCATATACATTCTCATACAGAGATTCTTTGATCGGGAAATTCGATTACATAGACCACAGAATCTTATCAGGATTTTCGCTGAACCTGAAGAGTGAGAAGAACATTTCGGATGTAAGTTATAAATACGAGTTCGAAAAGAGGTATTACCCCCTCAAATCCAATGAAAGTAATTTACAAAACGTAATGGATATACTAAAGGAGAATGACTCCATACAGAGAGGTTCCCAGTGCAAGGACTGAGCGACTTATTCAGGATTATCAGAAACTCCGTAATTATCACAATTGTCGTATCAGTACTTGCCATAATCATAAATTTTATTCACCCCAACCGAATTCCTCTTGTTGCAAAACAGCCATACGAAATCTATGTCCCCTGTCCGGATACAACCGGTGAGGTTAAAGAGATTGACACAAAAGAGTTTTTTAGCCTCTCGGGCGAATCTGCTGTAATCGATGCAAGAATACGGGAGGAATTTGAGAAGTGGCATTTCGGCGGTGCAGTAAATATCCCGTATGACTTTCTCGCCCCCGTCTGCCCGTTAAAGATTAAAGAGATAATCGCAATGAAGAAAAAATATGTGATTGTGTACGGAGACGGAGAGGAACCGGACAGCGGAAAGGAACTCGCAAAAGAGATAGCAGGCAAGGGAGTCAGGAATGTTTATTATCTCAGGGGAGGCATCAAGAATCTGGGCAGATGAGTATTTTTGAGAATAAATACAACAGTTATATTTCACTGATACTCAGAATTTATATAGGCGCTGTATTTATCTATGCCTCCGTTCACAAAATCATTCATCCGGAAATATTTGCAACCGATATTGCAACCTATGATATCCTGCCGCTGTCGCTGATCAATCTTATGGCAATAATCCTTCCCTACATAGAGATTGTCTCAGGTATCCTGATTATCATCGGCCCGTTTCAGAAAGAGGCAGCACTTATGATATCGGGAATGATGGTGATCTTTCTGATTGCTCTTATAATCGCTTTATACAAAGGAATCAATATCAGCTGCGGATGCTTTGCCTCTCAAAGTGTCGAGGAAGACCCGATTTCCTATAAGACCGTCGTCAGGGATTCTATATGGCTTCTGATTTCCCTGTATGTGCTTTTCTTTGACAGAAGGCCGCTTCTCTTTTATTTCGGAAAAAAGGGAGATGAACTATGAAAAACCTGTCTGCTTTTGTAATCCTTTTTTTGTTTTCTCCTCTTATCCTGAATGCCGGAACACATTGTGAAAGGCTCAGCAAGGAGGAGAAAGCCCGTGCAGAAAAACTCTTAAGCGAGATTAAACTCTATGACTGCTGTGATGACACTGTCAGTAACTGCCTGAAAAAAGAGAAGGTCTGCAGACTTGCAGAGAGAATAAAAGAAGAGATATGCCTGCTCATCAGGGAGAAATTAAAGGATGAAAATATCAGGGCAGAGATTTCAAACAGGGCAAAATCCATGACACCCCAGTTAAAAAAGCCGGAGATTGAGCTCGACGACTCTTTTATGGCCGGCGACAAAGAAGCAAAGGTAACTGTCGTATCTTATATCTGTGCCAGATGTCCGTTCTGTGCAATAATTACCCCGAAGCTCCACAAGGAGATAACAGAAGGCAGACTCAAGGGTAAGGCCAAATTATATATCAGACCATTCCCGCTCAAGTCGCACGAACACTCTGTAGAAGGCGGTATCGCAATGATTGCTGCTGCAAAGATGGGGAAATTCTATGACTATCTTATTAAGATGCAGGAAGATTTTATGAATTTTTCACTGCCGAGACTGAACGTATATGCCGCAGAGGCCGACATTGATATTAAAAAGTTCGAGGAGGTATCAAAAGACCCCGGGATAAAGAAGTATCTGGAAAAATCCAAGAAAGAGGGTCTGAAAAACGGGGTCGAAGCCACCCCCACATTCTTCATCAACGGTAAAAAATATTATTCAAACTACCATATAGATTTGCTAACCGACGCAATACTGGAAGAGTATGAGAGAATAAGCGGAGAGACTTACAAATAATTCATTCCACACAATTTTTAAAACCTTTAACAAGCGGGAATATCCGTGTTTCTCATCTGATTTTGAAGCAGAATGAAACCGGACACCTTTATCAAAAGCATATATAATCACACACCTGCCAAGGACGATTTTTTAGTTTTATAATATTGCCAAATTATGATATTATATATTGTTGATTCGGTTAAGGAGATTGTCTATGAAAAAGAAATTCCTTTTATTATTGTTTATAATGATTATTCCTGCATTCCTGAATGCCCAGGCGGTAAAACCCTATGTCCTGATTCTCTTTGACACATCGGGCTCTATGACCGAGAATCCTCAGGGTGTTGAGCAGTATTGTGACGGCTCAAACGGAAGCCCCTGTAACGGAGACGGTAAAAACTCAAAAATGTATACCGCAAAGAGCGTTCTTACTTCGGTCGTCCAGTCATTCCAGACAAAAATCACCTTCGGACTCGGAAGATTCTACCAGAAAGAGGGTGTAAGCAACCCCTCTAGCGCATACGGCGGAAGAACGATCGGCTATGACGGTAGCGAGAACTGTACAAAAGGCGGAGAGGTGCTCGTCCCTGTTCAGGACGGAAACATACAGAATATTTTGAGCTGGATGGATAATAATGAGAGTTACCCGCAGAACAAAGAACTGAGGGCGGACGGTTCCACACCTCTTGAGAAGGCCCTTCTCTCTATGAAAGACTACTTCGTAAATCAGTTATTACCCTCCGACACGATAAGGGATTGCAGACCATATTTTGTAATTCTGCTCACTGACGGAGAGGAGACCTGCGGAGGAGACCCTGTCGGTGCAGTCCTAAAACTAAGAGCAACACAGTACGGGACAAATTATTATGACATAAAAACCTTTGTAATCGGTTACGGAGACAACACAAAGGGCGCACAGTCACTCAACGATATGGCTGTCGCCGGCGGAACTGCTGTAAACAATAAGGCCTACAATGCGAGCGACCCGCAGACACTTGCAAACGAACTGAACAAGATTCTAAATATCACCATCCCGAAAGAGATATGCGACGGCGTTGATAATGACTGCAACGGAAAGACGGATGATGGTCTCACCAGAGAATGCGAAGGGGCCTGCAATACAAAAGGTACAGAGACCTGTGAAAAGGGGAAATGGGTAAACTGCAGTGCACCTTCATTTGAAAACGAAAACAAGGAATGTGATACAGGATTACAGGGTATCTGCAAATACGGAATTAACAGATGTGAGGGAAGCGTACTCAAATGCATTCAGATTTATAATTCCTCATCAGAGCAGTGTGACGGAATAGACAATGACTGTGACGGATTTACAGACGAAGACGACAAAAACCAGATTATGAGGAGACCCTGTGCCAACCAGTGCGGTACAGGTAATGAGTATTGCCTGAACGGCAAATGGGACGAGAAGTCCTGTGATGCCCCGCTTCCCAACAACGGATGCGGAGGATGCGGACCCACTCCTCAGGAGATATGCGACGGGATAGACAATAACTGCAACGGAGAGGTAGATGAGGGGAAAGATATCTGCGGCGGAGATGCGGTCTGTTATAAAGGTCAGTGCGTGGTTCCCTGTGTGAATAATGAATGCCCTACCAACCGCAGATGCAACAAGGAAGGCTGGTGTCTGAAAGACGACAAATGCTTCGATGTTGACTGTCCGGAAGGAAAGATATGCCAGAACGGAGACTGCATTGACCCCTGTGCCTCGCTTGTATGTCCTGAAAACTGGATATGCAAGAACGGTGCCTGTCTGGACGGAACCTGCTATGTAATCAAATGCGAAAACGGAAAGGTATGTAAAGATAATCAGTGTATAGACGACCCCTGCAAAGACAAAACCTGTCCTGATAACGAGTTCTGCCGTGATGGCGTCTGCGTAAAGAGCTGTTATCAGATTAAATGTGAAAACGGAAAAAAGTGTATCGACGGAGAATGTACCGAAGATAAATGCTACAATATCAAATGTGAATACGGAAAAACCTGTGTAGACGGCAACTGTGTCGAAGATAAATGCTGGAGTGTAATCTGTGCGTGGGGAAGAATATGCAAAGACGGAAAGTGCGTGGATGACCCCTGTTTCAGGATTAAGTGCCCTGACCCGTCCGTGTGTTATGACGGACAGTGTCTCGATGAAAAGGAGGTACCTTTGCAGGATGCAGGTTATGATTTCGGTCCTGCCCTCGATATAGTCTATGATACTGAACGCAGTGACACATCAATACCTTATGACAACGGAGAACCCTACCCGGATATCGGAGTCAGCAAAGATGCGGGAGTATCAAGAGACATATCTGCAACAGACGACTCCTCTGGTTCCTCCTGTTCCTGCACTCTGGTTGAATAAGACGGGGTTTTGTGGATACTCCAGCCGCAAAGAATAAATTCCTATACTTCGGCCGGAAGGCCTTTCCCTATATTCTGGGAATTCTTCTCGTAATTTACCTGATACATATAGTATCGCTCAACAAATTCATCGATTCGCTTTCACGCGGGAGATATGAATATTTTATCCCGGCAAGCATAATCTTCTTCTTTCTCGTCTTCTTTATCGATGTCTTCGGTACCAAAATTCTTGTCGACAAGTCGGTTATGTACACGTCCTTCAAGGAGATGCTCATCGTAAAGTCAATATCGGGACTCGTCGGATTTCTCAATCAGGCCGTAGGGCAGATGAGTCTGGGGTATTATTACCACAAGAAATCCGGCCTTCCCTTCTTCTATGTCGGCGGCGCACTGTTGCTCTTACTGTTCATTGATATAGTTTCACTTACCATTGCACTCGGACTGAATATCAAGGAAGAAGTAATTTCAGTCTCTGATTTTGTGCCCTACGTCATCATAGGACTCATACTCTTCATACCCATATACCTAATTCTGAGATTTTTCATTATGTGGCTCTTCAAAAACGACAGACTGCGCGTTTCAGCCCTGCTGATGTCCAATAAAATCGGGCAGTTGCTTGGGGCACTCATACTGATTCCTTTTACGGACCTTGTAACTATTCTGATGGCAAGGATTCCGAGAATCTTCCTCAAGGCATTTTTTATGGTTATGTCCCTCTGGTTTTTCAACATTAAAGTTCCCTATGCAGAGGGAATCTCCCTTGTCCTGCTCTCACTCTTTATAGCTGCAATACCTGTCACACCTTCAGGACTCGGGACATTTCAGGGTATGAGCATCATACTCTTCGAAAAATACGGTGACAGGGCGGATATACTTGCCTCAACGGTAGCTTCCAATATGGTCTTCATTGTAGGCCAGATAATAATGGGGCTCTATTTTCTCAACAGGGGGCTCTTTTTGCTTGGCAATATAAAGAAACCACCGGAGGAGACAAAATGAACATAGGAATTCTTGGTGGAGGAGGAATCCGTGCTCCTATAATAATCAAGATGCTCAGTGAATTCAGTTTTGAGGAAAGACTCGAAGAGGTAAGAATTCTTGATATCGACACAAAAAAGACCGATGCGATAATCAAACTCGCAAAAGCCATACTCAATAAAGGCAATAAAAAACTCAATATCGTGAGATGCAACACTACAGCCGAGTTTTCTTATAATCTTGACGCAGCTGTCTTTACAATCCGGGAAGGATTCGAGGAAGGACGGGCCTTCGATGAAAGACTGTGCCTGAAATACAATATTATCGGGCAGGAGACAACAGGTGCAGCCGGATTTTCATTTGCCGCAAGGAGTATACCCGCACTAATCGGATACGCACAGGAAATAAGAAAGCAGAGCCCGGGATGTATTCTGATCAACTTCACAAATCCGGCCGGAATTGTAGTGAGGGCACTGAACATTGCCGGATTTGATGATGTAATAGGGATATGCGACTCATCAGATGCTGCCCGAATTCACGCAGCCGAATTCCTCAACAAAAAGAGATTTGATCTCAATTCGGAAATCATCGGGCTCAACCATCTCTCATGGACCACAAAACTTTTTCTTGATTCAAAGGACATACTTCAGGATATTATCATTGATGACAGATTTTACGAGATTGCACACGGTCCGTTCGAGAGAGAGACCTTTGTCAAAGACCACCTTTTCAAGAACGAATACCTTTACTATTATTACTGCACCGGAGAGGCCCTTGACGGAATGCTTCAGGAGAAGGAGACGAGAGGAGAATACCTGCTCAGGAAGAACCGGGAACTGATCGGCAGATTATACGCCGAAGAGAATCCCGAGAAGTTAATTGATATATACGAAGATTACCTCAATGACAGATTCAGAACGTATATGTCATATGCATATCATAACATAAAAAGACGTGTCGTCGAAAATGAGTCTGAGGGTTATGCCGAAATTGCACTCAGGATTATTGCCTCGGTCAAGGAGAGAAAAGACCTCAATATACCGATGATTCTCCCGAACAGGGGGGCCATACCATTTCTGCAGGACGAATATGTTGTGGAGAAATTCTGCAACATAAAAGCGGGAAAAATAGAATCAAAGAGAGCAGAGACAGACCTGCCGTCATATGCAAAAGACATCATTACAAAAGTAGCCGAATATGAGAATCTGGCAGCACAGTCTGTTGTAAACAGGTCATTTGCACAGGCAGAAAAGGCCTTATCGGTTCATCCTCTTATCGGAAAGGATGTGGCCGGAAAGATACTTAAGGATTTTTCCGAAAGACACAGAAAATACTTTGCAGATTACAAGTAAAGGGAGGACTAATATGAAAAAAATTATTCTTTTGTCTCTGCCGGTTTTAATCTTTTTTGCCTGTACAGACGGTGAGGGTAATAATAATGTAGCAGATACCAGCAATATCAGTGATATATCACCGGATACATCTTTGCCGGAAGATTCCGGTTATCCGACTGTGGAACCAAAGAAGGAGCAGCACGGCATATTCAGGGTCGTCTGGCTCAAGGGTACCCCGTACGAAATGGGATTCCAGCAGGGGACACTTCTTAAGGAGGAACTCAGAAAGGGACTGGAATATATCAAAAATGACCCTCTTCTCTCCCAGCAGGAGCAGATGGCAAGAGATATGGGAGTAATGGATATTGCTATCAAGCAGAGCTATCCGGAGATTGTGGAGGAGTGCAAGGGTATCGTTGATGCCGCCAAGGATACCGGCTGGACATACCAGAAGTGTATTATCCTCAATTTCGGTGATGTCTTTATGGAGTATCTGCTCGACGGAATGCCGAAACAGGCCTGCTCACAGGCGGCCGTGGCCGGAAATGCAACAAAGGACAGGCGCCTGTATCACGGAAGGATTCTGGACTGGTCAAAAATCGATTACATTCTTGAAAACCCGACAATCTTCATAAGACAGCCAAAAGGCGGAATACCGCATATGTATATAGGCTTCCCTGTAAATCTCAGTCCCTATTCAGCCATGAATGCTGAGGGTCTTTCAATGGCATCAAATGAGGCTCACCCGAAAGATGTCTCACAGACAGCACTTCAGGGTCACAGCCATGTTCAGATGCTCGGACGTATAGCCAGAGAGGCACACAATATTGACGAGGCAAGAAATATAATACTTGGCGAAAAGCATATGTCCACAGAGATATTTATGATCGCAGACGGCAAGAACAGAACGGCATCTGTATTCGAAATGACAGCGCAGCATATCGGTGAGAGAAAGATGGATTCAAACGGACTCGTATATGTTACAAATCATTTCCTTGCAGACGAAACAAAGGATTATGATTTGGAGCCTACCAAAGAAGCAAATCTGCTGAGATACGACAGATACTCACAGCTGCTCGAGCCCGACGGAAAGGACTCGCTCTATGGTATGTTCGACCCGGAAAATCTTGTGAAGGTTTTAAGAGACAGAATAAATCCGTACACAGGTGAAGAGTCTCCGGTAGAAGAGTTCGACAACGGAAAGAGTATAGCGACATACGGAGCCCTCTTTGCCATGGTATTCGACCCTGAAAAGCAGATTGTATGGATTGCGACGGGGAAGATTCCGGTTCCGCAGCAGCCGTTTGTGGGGTTCTCCCTGAAGAAACTTCTCGGGTACAAAGACGCCCCAGAGATAGTTCCGGATATAATCAAATAGCCTACATTTTGTATTCGAGCTGTTTCAGAATATCGTTAATTTTCAGAATATCCTCCGAAGAATGATGGAGAAACTTTATGCCCATACCTGCACTATTGATACTGTCATCCCTTGTGTAGACTACCTTCGAGGGAATGGCAACAGGTCTCTTCTGACTACCAGAGTTCAGAAAGAGCATGCCCGATGTGCCAATCATATCCAGATACGGAGTACTTATAAAACAACCTCCGCTTGAGATGTTTCTGACAACCACATTCAGACTGAGTGTCGGGCTCTCATAGTGAGCCTCCAGAAAACAATCTTTCCTCTCTTCACTCCTTTTTTCTGCTGTTGTCATTCTTCCCTCCTTTTTTCATCTCTAACCCCTGATTCTTAAGGCATAAAAAAGCTTAATCAGGTTCTTTATTACGTTGGGTACCCGTCTGAAAAGATTGATGGACGGGGTCCTCTTCTCCTTAACATCCAGCGGAATCTCCTTAATCTTAATATTCTCCCTCTCGGCCCTTATGACAAATTCACTCGCAAAGAGGTCCTTTGTTACGAGACATTTGCTGGCAATAGGAAGCAGACGCTCCCTTCTGAATGACTTTAGTCCGTGAGTATCCGACCCCTTGAAACCCAGCAGAATCCGTAGAAGAAAATTAATAATTATAGTTGCCAGATGCCTGAAAAACGGCCTCTCGTCCTTTGCTCCGCTCAAAAGTTTTGAACCGATTACAAGGTCTGCCTCGCCGCCCGAAATAATATCGATGGAATTCCTGTAAAAATCATAAATCCCGAGGTCAATCTCGTCGCAGATAACGATTTCGCCCTGAGCGGCCAGAATCCCCTTCTTCAGGGCAGCGCCATAATCGGGCGTATCCGAAGTCAGATACTTAACCTCACTATACTTTGCGCAGATACCACTAAGAAGCTCCCTCGTACGGTCCTTCGAACCGTTTTCAGAAATTATAATCTCAAAATTTTTCCCGAAACCAGTCATCATCTTGTGCAGTTCATCAACAGATTCACAGATAATCTTCTCTTCGTTGTAAACCGGTATAACCACCGAGATATCGATCTTCCTGTTTTCCATAACTTCATAAACTCCTTATATCATCTTTAAAAAACAATTTCAAGCAAAATCTGATACTGAGTATCATTTTCTATCTCTTTCTCTTAACAATACAGGCAAAGGCATTATGGTTGTGAATCGACTCCAGACTCTCTGCCCTTACCATAAACCATTTTACTCTCTCGTTGCGGGAGAGTTTCTCTGACAGTTTTCTGACCACATCCTCAACGAACATAGGATTCTGATAAGCCTTCTCGGTCACATACTTCTCGTCGACTCTTTTCAAAAGGCTGTAGATCTCGCAGCTGCCGGCAGATTCGGCAAGTCTTATCAACTCCTCAATCCATATAAATTTTCTGTACCGGACTGCTATCGAAACAATCGTGCGCTGATTGTGAGCCCCGTACCGTGAAATCTCCTTCGAACAGGGACAGAGAGTAGTAACCGGAACATCAACCTGAATAATGATATCCTTCTTCTTCTTCTTCGAGAAGAAGAGTTTGCAGTTATATTCCATAACCGAAGGGACACCTGAGACAGGGGCGGTCTTAATCCTGAAGAACGGGAAAGAAACAAATATAGAGACATTCTTTGCGTCGAACCTTTTCCTTATATTCTCTGCCAGATTACCGATATTTCTGGTAGAGAGTCCTTCCTTGAAGTTATTTATCTCCTCGATAAAACGGCTCATATGTGTCCCCTTGAGGTTATGCCGCAGATCAACCGTTATATGAAATTCGCCTATCGTATGCTGTACGCCCTTCTCCCTGTCAAGAACAGTTATGGGGAGTCTGATACCGCTTACTCCAACCTGATCAATCGCTATGTTGCGGCTATCGATGCTGTTCTGAATATCAGGAAGTTTATCAAACATCTTCTCTTTTCCCTTCTAATCATCCGAGATATTGATATATTTCATTATGCCTTCGAATATGCCCTCTGCTATCTGGCGCCTGTACTCTCTTGATTTCAGTCTCTTCTCCTCGACCGGATTTGACAGAAACGAGGTCTCTACGAGTATACTCGGTATCTCTGTCCCGAACAGGACATAAAAGAGGGCATACTTGACGCCCCTGTCCTTAACATCGGGATATTTTTTCCTCAACCTGCTCACAATACCGCTCTGAACATACTGTGCAAGCCGCATCGATTCATCTACATTTGCAGAGATTGCAAGGTCCAGAAGCGTCATCTTGAGGTCACTTATACTCTTATCCGAATTGATATTCTCGAGCATTGCAACTTTCTGTGAGGCCCTGTCATCTGTATTGTTCAGATAGTAGACCTCTACTCCGGCAAATTTACGGTTTTTATTGGCGTTGGCGTGTATGGAGATAAACAGGTCCGCCTTCTTCTCCCTTGCAAGTGCCGCTCTCTCCGAAAGCTTCAGTGTAACATCCGAATCCCTTGTAAGAAATACCTCGAGGTCGGTGTTTTTCTTTATTATCTTTGCAAGTTCAAGGGCTATATCCAGAACAACATCCTTTTCCTTCAGTCCTCCCTTGCCCACAGCCCCCTGGTCATCTCCTCCGTGGCCGGGGTCTATCACGATTCTCTTAACCTTGAGGCCAAGTTGCTTTGACAACGGAATAGTATTGGTCTTCTTTTCTATAGTATTCTTCTTAAGGTCACTTTTGATAGATTCGATTATTTTGCTGTTGAGTTCTTCCTCGGATCTTTCTACAACCTGTGCCGGTTTGTCCGGAGTCTTCGTGGCAGGCTCCTTTTCTATAACCGCCTCGGTCTTCTTCTTATCTTCCGGTTTCGATATCTCCAGCGGTTTTACATCGGCGATATCCCCGAAATGCATAATAATCCTGTCGGGATTTTCAGCGGTATAAATCAGATATGTCTGAATGCTTACAAGGTCAAATACTATTCTGACTGTATTATCGGCAAACTGCCCTGCCCTTACTGCTTTAAGAAAACCCTTCTCTATCGAATAAAACTTACTGATATTTTCAGAAAGTCTCGTATCTATGAGGTCAATATAAATCCTCGGCGGCTTCTGTGCCTTTACATCTTCCGGAAGTTCCTTGTACTGATATCTCACCTGAGCGGACGTAAAGATTTCGCAGACAGCCCCCTTCTCCCCGACCTGAATTTTCAGTTCATTGAGCGAAAAGATATTTTTCGCAGGCTCGGCGGCAGGAGCTTTTACGGTTTCTGTCTCCTGCTCCCTGACTTCCTCCTTCTGGACCGTAACTGCCTTTTCCGCCGGCTTTTCCTTCGGTACAGGCTCCGCCCTATCCGAGTCCGGCACAGAATTCAGTATAGTAATAGCCTTATCGAAATAATCGCCCTTCGGATATTTTTCCCTTATAGTCTTAAAATACTTTATCGCCGTATCTGTATCATTCTCAACCTCGAGATAGAGTTTACCGGTATAAAACAACGCATCATCTGCAAGGTTGGAGTCAGGAAATTCAGTAAACACCTTTTTATAATATTCTATCGCCGACTCAAAATCATAGGGGGAGAGAGTAATCCTTCTTAGGTCCCTGAATAACTCCCCGAGGATAAAATAAACCCTTACCCTGAGTTTGGGGTCGGATTTTTCAGAGAGAGTCTGGAGCTCCTTCGATATGTTAGACCAATAAACCCTGAATTGCCTCTTCTTCTTATCCTGTCTGAGTTCATAATACCGGTTCTTCAGTTCATTGAATCTGTCTTCACCTGAGTCCGCAAATAAGGTGCTGGTACCAAAAATAATAATAATTGCTGTTGTAAGAAGAAAAGTCCTCATAAAAAACCGCGTATATAATATAATATTAAGTAGTAATGTCAAAAAAAACTTTGGACCGATAAGTATTTGGAAAATCCGATTACTGAGCGGCTTTTGTTGTACCGGTTGGCGATTATATAAAACACAATAAAATCAACATATTATAACATAACTGGCACCTTAGATGCAAACATACGTACTGAATTCTGTGAAATATGATTTCGCAATCGTTACTGCGGTATTGAAATATTGTCAAAAAGTAGTAGAATACCACCGTATGCTCGGAACAGGCCTTATACTTACACTCAATTTTCTTGTAATCACGCAATCGGGAACTTTTGAATTCTATATCAGCAACAAATTAATCGGAACCGAAGAATATTCTATTCAGGACAGGATGATTGAATCATCGGTTGACCTTAACAACGGCTATAAATTCAGGCAGAAGACCCTCTTTGATGTCGACGGTGAACCCGATACCTATGTCATCGAAGGAACAGTAAACAATACCAGAGTAAAACTGGATATCAAGAGGCTCAATGCCAAATTTGCATATACCGCCGAATCCGAGGTCAGAGGGACTGAATACTTTGCAGTACTGACAAGGGCCGACAGACACGCCATTCTTGACAATTATGTGGCATCGCATTTTCTCTCTCTGATTCCAAAGCTCAATCCAAATCAGAAAAACGAACTCAAGGTTTTTATACCACAGGACGGGAAGATCAAGGATGTAACAGTTGAAATCCCCAAAAAGGAGAAGATAAAGTTATCAGGTAAAACAGCCGAGGCCTACCACTTCAGTTTCAGGCTCAAGAAATTCAGGACGATTGACCTCTGGACCGACTACAATACAGGAGAATTTCTGAAAGCCGAAATAAAGGAACTCAAACTGAAAATTATCAAGTCACAAAAGAAGGAATAGAAAATGTTCAGAACTCTTCATCCTCCGGCGGGGATTTGAGAGATTTTACACCGGTGTCCGATTCAAATTCCCTCACTTCCGGAATCGCCGAACCTGCAATCCCTCTTATCGAGCCATAAAATTCCGCGGCATTCTCGAGTATTCTGTTAATCTGCTTTTCTCTTTCCTTAAATATCTTGATTGTACGCTCTTTCTCCTTCTCATAGCTGCTTCTCAGTTCCATAAATCCCCTGACCATCATCTCAAACTGTACCTTGAACTCATTGCCTGTGAGATAGTTGTAGAGCATATCCATCTTTGTATTTCTATCCTTCTGTACGATTGTAACAGAATGAACCTTTTCGAGCATATGTCTTAGAATAAATGAGAGATTTGATATCTCTGTATACCTGCATATCCAGACCCCGTCTCTCAGGCAGAAATCCCTTACATCCTTTGGCATAGCCTCGGTAACTATTACAGAGATATCCGCCTTCTCCTTCTGCGAATCCTCTTTAAGTTTACCTATCCATTCGGACTTAAACTCCTTTGTCCGTTTGCTCTCGTAGTATATCTTACCGCAGACATCCCCGCTGCGGGTTCTGACAATCTGAATTACATCGGCCCCTCTCTGTCCGGGCCTGACATCAGATATTTCGTCAAAAGGATAGAGCCGTTTCAACAGGTCCCTCAGTTCGAGCTCCTGCACTTCGCCCTGAAGCTGAACACAGCCCTGTTCGCTCTTTCTCTTTGCCTCTTCAATCTCCCTGTTCATACTCTCAATAATCTTCTCTTTTTCCCTGATTTTCAGAACATATTCATCTTCCAGCATCTTTCTGATTCTCTCTTTCTCCTCACCGAGTTTTTCAGTAAGTTCCTTCTCCTTCTCGAGTGTTATCTGCTCCTTTAATGCATCTTTCTCCCTCTTCAGCCTCTCAAGTTCTATCTCAAGTCTCTTTTGTTCCTGCAACTGGGTATGCTTCTCATTCAATTCCTTCTTCAGAATATCTATCTCTTCCCGGTTCTCTTCCCTGACCTTCTTGCGGATTTCATCTTCAATTCTCCGGGTTTCCCTTTTGATTCCGAGCTTTACCTGCTCCTCTATCGCCTGTCTCATCCTCTCCTTCTCTTCCTCAATTCTCTTTTTCTCCGAATCAATCTCGCCCAATCTTCTGTTCAGTTCTTTCTCCTTTTCCAGAAACTCCCTCTGATATCTTATCTTCATCTCCTCCTCTATCTGTCTGTAAAGAATTTCACTGACATCTATCTCTTTACCGCAGGAGGGACAGCGGACGATATTCCTGCCGTTCATCATTTAACTCCCCTTCCAAGAAGTTCATCTGCAATATAATTCATTTCGTAGACACTTCTTAAAGCCTCGAGCATTCCTGCCGAGTGTACCGAGACCGCCCTTGCAAGTTCGTCCGAATAGACGAATGTGCCTGCAAGCCCGTAGATATTCGAATCGAATATCAGCCCCACAATCTGATGTTTCGAATTAATCACCGGACTTCCGGAATTGCCTCCTACTATATCCGCCGTCGACACAAAATTGAGCGGCATCTTCATATTTATCAGCTTCTCTTTCTCAACATACCTCTTCGGAAGGTCAAAAGGCGGTTTATTGTCGAAGTTTGCACTTCGTTCGAAAAGCCCGTAAAAAGAGGTCTTGAACGGAAGAATCGTACCCCCGGAAGGATATCCCTTTACGACACCATAAGATATTCTCGGTGTAAAAGTTGCATCGGGCGGAAGATTTTTTCCGTAAATCCTGAATCTGAGATTCTGAATTACCCTTGCGGCTGTTCTCTCCACACTTTCAACCTTCTCCTCGTACTCCTTCCGGTTTTTCCTGACGACAGGTTCGATAAGTGATGCCAGTCGCAGCAGAGGGTCATCGGATTTTGACAGGAATTCCTTCCACTCCTTCTCGCTCATCAGATCACCTTTTTTGACCAGCTCTCTCCTGTATTCAACGTCATATATCTTCGTCTTTTCCACAATCTCCTCTACGAGCTCTTCAACCTTCCTGCCGGGCAACAACGTCCTGATAAATTCGTTCTTGTCTGAGATTTCCCTTACCGCATCCTCAATGGCGGTTCTGAGAAGCACCTTCTCTACTCCCTTATATATCGGGGCCGTCGAATACAACTGATGTTCAAGGGACGGAAGCGAGGTATCCCTGTATTCCTCGAATCTCTCCTCGTTTGGCTTCTTCTTTTCAATTACCATCTGAACGATAGTAAAGGCCCTCGAAAAGAGTTCGGAGTAATTGATAACTGTCCTGACCGCCAGTGCAGTAGGAAATATCTTCTTATATTCATTCTGGGCTTTTTCTATCTTCTTTAATGAATCCTTAAGATTTTTAAGGTCTTCAGGGCTTTTGGAAGAAGAGGCAATCAGCGCTTTCTCGTCAGACTCTTTCTTCCCGAATATCTCTTTATTCAGCAGGGCATTCAGCATACCCTTATTGGCCTTGTACGAATTTTCAAACATAAAAATCAGTTCCTTTGTCTGCCTCGCATTCTCCTCTGACTCCGACGCATACTTTTTCAGGGCATCGATGAACTTCTCTGCCTTCTTTACCCTCAAAGGATAAAATATGTCTCTCTGAAATTTCAGCTGCGAGACCGAATATAACCGCTTAGTGGTCCCCGGATTTCCGATTACAAAGACAACCTCATTCTCGGCCGCGCCGCTGTCGCTGAAAGGGAAATAATACTCCGGCTGATACGGTTTGTCATTTTCGTAAATCCTGAAGAATGTCATATCAAGGTCATAGCGGGGATATGTGAAGTTATCGGGGTCACCGCCAAAGAATGCGATCTGCTGTTCGGGTGCAAAGACGAGCCTCACATCGGTAAACTTCTTGTATCTGTAAAGCACGTACTGTCCGCCACCGTAGAGAGTAACTACATTACATCTGAGTCCTGTCTTTTCACCACACTCCTTCTCTATTTTAGCCATCTCTGCCTTTCTCCTCTTCCCTCTCTCCTTATCGTCCTTCGAATCCTTTTCCGCGGCAACAACCTTCTCTGTCACATCTTCCAGAGAATAAAGCATATTCACCTCAAGGTCCGGACACTTTGCCTCTTCACTCATACTCTTTGCAAGGTAGCCGTTCTTTACATAATCCTTTTCCGGAGTAGAGAGTTTCTGGATGCAGTCGAAACCTATATGATGATTCGTCATAACGAGCCCGTTCTTCGATACGAATGAGCCCGAACCGCCATTGTTGAATCTCAGGGATGCCCTCATTGCATATTCAAACCATTTGCTATCAAGCTTTATATTGTATTTCTTTTCAATCTGTTCAATCGGTGGATTATCAAAAGTAAACATCCCCTCATCGGCATAAACGTTCAAAGCTAAAAGAAGAAAAATATAAACAATACTGATTCTCATATAAGACCTCCTCGGAAAAATGTATTTCAGTAAGGATAAAAGATATAGAATACTGCTGATATACCAAACAGAACCCAGAGCCCCGAAGGGACTTCCTTTACCCTGCCGATAAGAAGCTTTATCAGAGGATAAATTACAAATCCCGCCGTCATTCCGATCCCGATATTGTAGGTAAAGCACATAAGCGCAACTACCGTAAATGCCGGAATTACATCGGATAAGTCTTCGAAATTCAGTCTTACAACCGGAGAGAGCATCAGCATACCAACCACAATGAGGGCCGACGAATATGCACAGGCCGGAACAGAGGAGAAGAGCGGAGCGAGAAAGAGGCAGAGAAGAAATAAAAAGGCCGTAACAACATTTGCAAATCCGGTGCGCGCTCCCGCCTCGATACCGGTCGCCGATTCAATATATGCACCGCTTGTCGTAGTCCCGAAAAGTGATGCAAGCGTAGTCGCAACAGCATCGGAGAGCATCGGTCTTTCTATATTCTCGAGTTCTCCCTTCTCGTTTAAGAGGTTTGCCTTCATTGCAAGAGCAATCAGTGTACCGATTGTATCGATGAATGCCATAACGAAAAGGGTCAGAATAACCGATATAAAACCAAAATTGAGGGCGCCGGCAATATCAAGTTTGAGAAAGATTTCAGAGAAATCAGGCGGAGCCGAAAAGACCCTGTCGGGCAGCGGTGTCACCTTCATAATAAATGCAAGAACCGTTACAATAAGGATGCTTATCAGAATTGCTCCCGGGACTCTCTTTATCATCAGTATCGACATCAGTATAAAACTTATGACTGAGAGTATCACTCCCACATTCTTCAGATTTCCTATGTGAACAGGTGCGCCCGGAACACCAAGAACGACTATACCTGCATCATTCAGACCAATAAAAGTCATAAACAGCCCTATCCCTACCGAGAAACCTATCTTCAGACTAAGCGGTATGGAGTTTGCGAGCCAGCTCCTGATTTTCAGGACAGTTATCAGAACAAAGAGGATTCCGCTAATGAATATCGCACCGAGTGCAGTCTGCCAGGAATATCCCATAACCTTGACAACTGTATATGCAATAAATGCGTTTTCTCCCATATACGGTGCAATTGCAATAGGCATCTTTGCATAGACTCCCATAATGAGAGTCCCGAAAAATGCGGTCAGAATGGTTGCCACCATCGATGCACCAAAAGGAAGGCCGGCCGCCTCCAGAATCTTGGGATTTACTACAACGATATAGACCATTGTAATAAAGGTCGTTGCTCCGCCTATGATTTCCTTAGAATATGTTGTATTGTTCTTTTCAAAGCCGAAATATTCTTTAATCATATTACTGCCTCCGCGTTTGAAATCAAATATACTAATTCCATTTGAATATGCAAGCCAATCTTTATCTGCAAAACAAATATTATTTGACTGAAATGCCAAATAATTATAATAAATACATATCTATGAGTGATGAAAACCTACAGATTTTATCCGGCAAGGGCTGGCTATACAAGCAGAATGATATGCTCTACGGACCTGTCCCTTCACAGGTAATCGCCGACCTCATCAACAAAGGAATCCTCAATGCAAATTCTGATATATCTATAGAAGACGGAGAGTGGAAAAAAATAAGGGATATTCAGCACTTCAATCAGTTCGTCATACAATATGAGGCGAGAAAGCGAAGAGAGGCAATAGAACGGGAAGAGAGGAAGCAGAAGAGACTCGGAATCCTTGTTCTTGTCATAAAAATCATATCCGCCCTGCTTGTACTGTCGATTCTCGGAATGGCCGGCTATTTCGGATATAAAAAATTCATTTCGTCACGCAAATCGGAGAAACCGCCCGTTGAAGACGACTCTGTCGAAATAACCGGTGTAACGATGGATGAATGGCTGGAAAAACATCCACCTCTTGTTGCCCTCGGGACGAAGAAGATAGAGACAAAGCCGGAGGATTCAAAGACAGAAGAGAAATCCGCAAAGGAAAGCGGAAAGAAATCGAAGACAGCAAAGGACAAGAAGAGCGCCAAAGAGGCAGAAAAAGGAACAAAGGTCGCAAAGGCTGACATACCCGCACAGAAACCACCTGACGGAGATACCCCGGAGCAGCTGAGCGATGCGGAAATCTATGAGATGATTCAGAAGAATATTTCGAAACTCTTCATCTGTATAAAGGAAGAACTCCAGAGAACCCCCGACCTGAGAGGAGAAATACTCATCGAGTTCGTAATCAAGAATGACGGAAGAATCGGCGACCTTAAGATAGAAGACCCCAGATTCTCGAACGGACCGATGTATGACTGTTTCCTGAAAAAACTTATGATGTGGAAGTTCAGGTCATTCTACGGTGAACGCAAGATAGTAAAATATCCATTCTATATTAAATCCAAGAAATGAGCATCATTCGTAAACTGTCTCTCTTTGCGGTATTTTTTCTCCTTTTTATCTTTTTTGCTTCCTGCAGCCAGAGAGAACTTGGTTTTTCCGGAAATAATGACACAGGCCTTCCGGATATAAAGGATGTAAACCCTGAAGAATATGAACTCGTAAAAAACATCAGAATCTCTGCATCAGATACAAAAACATGGGGAGGGTTCGGCTGGGTAAGGGAGGCAGAGGACTCAATATATACAATAAGGGATGACGTACAGGAGACCTGTTATAAGGGACCCGAAAACAAGGATGTAATAATTACTCTGGATATTTATACGACATACCGAAAGACTCTCCCTCTCTCATATCTGAAAATCGGACATAATCAGAAAGACCGGACGGAATTTATTGTGTCACTTTCCGACAACTGCCAGAGAGATCCGGTATTTAGTGCAAAGACGACTTTCGAAAAGATGCTGAATCTGGAAAACAGATATGCCGGATGCATAAAAATAAAGTTCAGGTCACCCGAAGGCTTTGAGATCTGCTCTCTTTCCCTTACAACTTCTGAATTCATCAGACCATACGAGCCGGCATCCGGGGGGAATCCGACCGACAAAAGATACGGTGTGATAGAGGGATTTTACGGTGTGAGATGGTCAGATACAGAACGGGAGAAGATATTTTACACTCTCGGCAGCTACGGGCTCGGAATGTATGTTTATGCCCCGAAAAACGAGCCTAAACACCGCGAGAAATGGAGAGAAAACTATACTCAGGAGGAGATGAAGAGATTTTCCGAACTCAACAGGAAGGCCGGCGGGTACGGCGTTGATTTCTATTATGCCATAAGCCCTTTCATAGATTTCGAATATACAGGAAGCAGTGATTACGATACTCTTCTGAAGAAACTTAAATTTTTTACAGACTACGGAATAAAGAATTTTGCCATATTTGCAGATGATATCGAGATGGAAAAAGAGATAAAGGTCGATGCAGAACTCGGGAAGACTCATACCAATATAACAAACAACATATACAGTGCACTGAAATCAGTCTCCCCTGACATAAAGCTGCTCTTCGTCGGGACTGTCTACTCTGACGAAAGGGTCTTTTCATTCGAAGACGGTTACGGATATCTGAGCGAGATTTCAAAACTAAATCCTGAAATAGAGATATTCTGGACAGGTCTCAAAACAAGCGGTGCAACTATTACCAAAGAAGACACAAGACTTTTTACGGAGATAACCGGTAGAAAGCCTCTGATCTGGGATAACTTCTGGGCGAATGACGGAGGCGACGGATTTCTGGCAAATCTCTATCTCTCTGATTATACCGGCAGGGAGACAGACATTGCGGAACACATAAGAGGTATTGGAATCAATCCGCTCATACAGGGCTCTTTATCGAGACTCAACATTATGAGATTCGGAAGATGGAAGAGCAATAAAATCTCCGGCAACTGGGCGGAAGATGAGCTTAAATGGTTCGGACTCAAATACACAAACTGTGAAACATCTCTTCGTCACACAGAAAAATACCTTATGCTCTTATCCGATATTTATAACGGAAATTCTAACAGGATAATCCGGTTTTCTGAACTCGACTCTGCGCTCGATAATTTATATGCTGCCCTCAAAACGACGGATAAGACAAATATTATTGAGAATACCGTCACTCTTTACGGCATATTTGCCAGAATGTTCGTATTGCAGAGTATTCTGTATAATTCAAATATCGATTCAGAACTCTTCGATGAGATCTTCTTTCCCTCCGAGAAAATACGGCTCGACGCATTGACAGGAATTTATGCCCTGCAGTTTCTCCTCTCAAAACTCAGCGGACCCCCTGACTACACTCTTGAAAAGAAGATGAAGGCATCTCTGGAAAAGGCATCTATGCAGAGATTTGTCTATAGTGCAGGCAGGATAAGCAAATTTGCCGAGTATGTGTCTAATACAACTTTCGAGAATATCTCCGGAATAAGAATACCGGAGATTAAAGAAAAAATTCCGCAGGATTGTACATCAGGCAGGGAGATAATATTCAGGCCGTTTGCAAATACAGTGAATATCGGAGTATACGGGTTGCCGGATAAATACTTCACAATCCAAAAGGATGAAATCAGGTTCAATATACCATTTTCGGGCAACTACTCAATAGTCATAATCGGATATAACAGCGAAGGCATAAATATCTCGCCAGGAAATCTTGTCTGTAAATAATTTTCAATGGAATTGAGTCTCATTTTGTGCTAACAGAATCTGGTCTTCGGAGGAAGAGATGAAGGATATAGAGATTGCAAGAGCTAAGAGAGCAGAGATGAAGAAGATTAGGGAGATTGCCCAAAGTCTCGGTATCAGGGAGGAAGAACTGACACTCTACGGAGATTATATCGCGAAGGTGGATTTCGAATCTGTTCTGAGAAGAAAAGCGGATTCGAAAACCGGCAAACTTATAGTCGTCACCGCTACAACACCGACACCTCTCGGCGAAGGGAAGACTGTCACATCCATAGGACTTACTCAGGGGATAGGCAAACTCGGTAAAAGAGTCGTGCTCTGTATCAGACAGCCCTCCCTTGGTCCCGTCTTTGGAATCAAGGGCGGCGCATCCGGCGGTGGTTATTCGCAGGTCCTGCCGATGGAGGAATTCAATCTCCACTTTACAGGGGATATGTACGCCGTAAATACTGCCCACAATCTGCTCTGTGCAATGACGGAGGCATCCGTATTCCATAAAAATCCACTTAAAATCGACCCTCAGAGAATAAAACTAAGAAGGGTAACAGATATCAACGAGAGGGCTCTCAGAAACATCATAATTGCAGTCGGCGGAAAAGACGGAATCATACGCGAAACCGGTTTCGATATTACACCGGCAAGCGAAATAATGGCAATACTAGGACTCTCGGTTTCGATGAAGGAATTAAAAGAGAGACTCACACGGATAATCATAGGATATACATATGACGGTGAACCTGTATTTGCCGGAGATATAAAATCCGTCGGTGCAATGGCGGTACTCCTGAAAGATGCAATGAGGCCAAATCTGATTCAGACAATCGAGGGTCAGCCGGTCTTTGTCCACACTGGTCCTTTCGGCAATATTGCCCACGGAAATTCATCTATTATTGCAGACAAACTGGCTCTCGGACTTTCGGACTATGTCGTCACCGAGGCAGGTTTCGGTGCAGACCTCGGACTCGAAAAATTCATACATATAAAGTGCCGCACCGCAGGATATTCGCCCTCCTGCATTGTAATCGTGACATCGATAAGGTCTCTCAAAATGCACGGCGGGGCATTCAGGATTCCTCCGGGCAAAACAATAAGCGATGACATAATGTTTCAGAAGAATGAAGATGCCCTCAGAAAGGGATTTTCCAATCTGAAGACACACATAGAAAACACAAAGCTGTTCGGCATCCCTGTAATAGTTGCAATAAACAGATTCCCGAAGGATGACAGAGATGAGATTACACTCCTGCAAAACCTCATTGCAGACTGCGACACGGAATCAGAACTGTCAGAGGCATTCGCAAAGGGAGGCGAAGGGGCGGTAAATCTTGCCAGAAAAGTAACAGAACTTGCGGAAAAGAACACGGAACTGAAGTTTTTGTATGACATAAAACAGCCAATCAGGGAAAAGATAGAAATACTTGCCCATAACATCTACAGGGCAAGAGAGGTATCCTATTCGAAATCAGCAGAAAAGGAGATTGAAAACATCGAAAAGAGATTTGGCACTGAATTCCCTGTATGTGTTGCCAAGACACAGTTGTCGATATCAGACAAACCCGAATTAAAAGGCTCGCCGTCCGGTTACACATTCAATATAGGCGAAATACGGCATTCAAACGGTGCCGGCTTTGTTGTTCCGGTAGCAGGTGAAATATCCACAATGCCCGGCCTCGGCTCTAAACCTGCGGCGATCAATATCGATATCTCAGATGAAGGAATCATCGACGGGATATTCTAAAAGGAGACTGATATGTCAGAGATTATTGACGGAAAACTTGTTTCAGCAAAGATACGTTCAGAGATAAAACAGAAGACCGAAGTACTCAGAAAGGAAAAATCAGTACGACTCAGACTCGCAACGATTCTCGTAGGTGAGAATCCGGCATCGAAGATATATATCAAAAACAAGATAAACTCCTGCATTGAGGTCGGAATCGAATCAGAACACATAGACCTACCCGGGGCAACGACAGAAAACGAACTCCTGCTGATTATAGACAGACTCAATAACGACCCGGATACGGACGGGATACTCGTTCAGCTGCCGCTTCCGCTTCACATATCGCCGGACAAGGTGATTGAAAAGATATCTCCTTCAAAAGACGTGGACGGATTTCACCCTTATAATCAGGGGATACTCCTCACCTCGAAGGATTACGAATCACTCATTGCATCAAAAATACCGGTCCCCTGTACTCCGTTCGGATGTATGAAATTACTCGAATACTACAATATCGACCCGTCCGGCAAAAGAGCGGTAATAATCGGAAGGTCCAATATTGTAGGGAAACCGCTTGCTCTGCTCCTGCTGCTCAGAAATGCCACCGTAACGATCTGTCATTCTAAGACAAAAGATGCAGCATCTGTTATAAAAGAGGGAGATATCGTAGTCTGTGCGACAGGAAAGAAAGGAATACTTGCGGGCGATATGATTAAGGATGGCGCGGTAGTTCTGGATGTAGGCATCAACCGCGGAGAGGACGGAAAGATATACGGTGATGCCGATTTTGAAAGCACGAGCCGGAAGGCGTCATTCATTACACCGGTTCCGGGCGGTGTAGGACCTATGACGATTACAATGCTATTATATAACACACTGATGCTTGGACTGAAAAGACGGAGTCTCGGTAACGTATGAACTTCACAGAGAAACTCGGAGCAGGAGCCCCTACTCTCTCGTTTGAACTCTTCCCGCCCAAAAGACCGGACGGCTGGGCGACGCTCTATGCGACTCTCTCGGAAATCTCGAGGCTGAAACCGGACCTCGTATCTGTCACATACGGAGCGGGAGGTTCCACAAGGGAAAAGACAATTGATATCGTAACAAGACTAAAAGATGAACTCGAGATAGATGCAATGGCTCATATTACCTGTGTAAACCACTCGAGAGATGAGATAGATGTAATACTCAACCGTCTGAGAGACTCCAGAATCCGGTATATCCTTGCCCTAAGGGGAGACCCGCAGGAAAAAGGCATATTCAGAAAAGCGGAAAACGGCTTCGGATATGCGTATGAACTAATCCGGTATATCAATTTCAGATATAAATTTATTACAGGCTGTGCAACCTATCCCGAAAAGCACATTGAATCCGAAAGCATTGAAAAGGATATCGAATACTTAAAACTCAAACAGGATACCGGAGCAAAATTTGCAATTACCCAGTTGTTTTTCATAAACGACAATTTCTACAGATTCAGGGAGCTGGCCGTAAGAGCGGGTGTCAGCATCCCGATAATAGCCGGACTTATGCCTGTCATCGATATTTCACAGATCGAGAGATTCAGAAACCTCTGCGGCTGCATAATCCCTGATGATCTAATAAACAGACTGACGAAATATCCTGACAGAGTAGTTGATATTGGCATTGAATACTCACTCAATCAATGTCTGGATCTTCTGAAAAACGGCGTTTGCGGATTACACTTCTTTACTCTAAACAGATCATATTCTGTAGTAAAAATAGTCAGCGATTTAAGAAATAACGGTTATCTGCTATCCTGATTACTATTTAACACAGCTACTCATTTCGGAAGAAGAAGCTGAATTATTCGGCTCCGCAATTTCAAGAGAGACAAAGTCATTCACATTATTATCTGTATCAACACCGTGACCGGCCTTTTCATCTGCTCCTCCGCTCCTGAGTTTCCCAATTAGTGCGGTATTTTGTTAAGCTCGATATTAAGAGTATTCCCCGATATTTCGTCTTCTAATGTTATTGTCCATCTGTCTCTTAAATTTTCCAGCACTTTTCTTGCAGATTTTCCTTCTTTCTGCT